>NZ_KV820675.1:98821-126260 GCF_001815465.1 Porphyromonas sp. HMSC077F02
GGCACCCTGGCGGGTGCTCTTATGCCTTTATAGACAATATGTTCAATCAAATCTAATACCTATTGTCGTCATTTCTAATGTGTAATCCCTGCCAACCTAGTTCTAATATACACATATATATAGGGTACTTATCGAACAGCCTAAGGCATTACTGATTCGTAACCTTACTTATAGCCTCAAATACATCGGCACCTACGCTCATCATCTATGGGCTGAATTTAGTTGGGAGCAAACAATTTTGTTTGATACCAGCAAAGCAAAAAGCGAGTTGCAACTAAGCAATCGACGAGTTGCAACTAAGCAATCAACGAGTTGCAACTAAGCAATCGGTTTGTTGCATCTCATTTTTTGCTCTGATATGTAGTTGGATATCACTTGTTTGAATATGATGAAAAAGAGTGCTACTTTGGGAGGATAGGGTTTCTGCCACAATGTGTACACCCATTCAGGAATAGAATTGACTGAGTGTCTACCTATTCAGGAATGCGATAATATAGCGTCCACATATTCCGCTTGCCTGCGGAATGCATTCCGTAGCCGTGCGGAACGTATTCCGTAGCTATGCGGAATCCATTCCGCATAGCTACGGAATATAAGGTTGGCGTGTCTACTGTTTCAGGAGAGGACAGAGGACAACCCCTAAGTTCTATCTAAGTTCTAAAGCGAAGTGCAATTTTTGTGGAGAGTAACTGCTAACTATTTGGTATCTTTGCGAGTTGAAGGTTTGGTCGTTTGATCTTATATTTGAATTAATATGATGACAGTTAATGAAATAAGGGGGAAGTATTTGGCGTTCTTTGAGAGTAAGGGTCATAAGGTGGTGCCTTCGGCACCTATGGTGATCAAGGATGATCCCACACTTATGTTTACTAATGCTGGTATGAATCAATTTAAGGATATCATACTGGGGAATGTGCCGATCAAATATAGCCGAATGACCGATAGCCAGAAGTGCCTAAGGGTGAGTGGCAAGCACAACGACTTGGAGGAGGTGGGGCATGATACCTACCACCACACGATGTTTGAGATGCTAGGTAATTGGAGCTTTGGTGATTACTTTAAGAAAGAGGCGATTGCTTGGGCGTGGGAGCTACTTACGGAGGTATATGGTATCGATAAAGACCGCCTGTATGTGACGATCTTTGAGGGCGCCGAGAATGAGGGGCTAGAGCGTGATAATGAGGCGCACGACTTCTGGGCTGAGCATATCTCAGAGGAGCGCATCATTGATGGGAATAAGCACGATAATTTTTGGGAGATGGGTGAGACAGGGCCATGTGGTCCTTGTTCCGAAATTCATATCGACTTGCGTAGCAATGAGGAGCGTGCCAAGGTAGATGGTAAGAGCTTGGTGAATCGTGACCACCCACAGGTGGTGGAGATTTGGAACCTTGTCTTTATGCAGTACAATCGCAAGGCCGATGGCTCGCTGGTAGGTCTGCCTAATAAGGTGATTGATACTGGTATGGGCTTGGAGCGCCTCTGTATGGCTTTGCAGGGCAAGATGAGTAATTATGATACCGACGTCTTTACCCCACTGATTGATAAGATTGCAGAGCTGTCGCAGAGTAAATATGGTGAGGATGAGAAGAGGGATATCGCTATGAGGGTGATTGCCGACCACGTCCGCACGATTGCTTTTAGTATTACTGATGGGCAATTGCCAAGTAATGCCAAGGCAGGCTATGTGATTAGGCGTATCCTTCGTAGAGCGGTGAGGTATGCCTATACATTCCTCAACCAGCACGAGCCCTTTATGTACCGCCTGATACCGACCCTTATCGAATCGATGGGCGACCATTATACTGAGCTAAAGCAGCAGGAGGAGATCATTACGAAGGTGATCAAGCAGGAGGAGGCCTCTTTCCTCCGTACCCTAGAGACGGGTATGTCTCTATTGGATCAGCATATCCGTGAGATGGGTGATAGCCGAATGCTAGATGGCAAGGTAGTCTTCGAGCTATATGATACCTATGGATTCCCTACCGACCTCACCGACCTAATCCTGCGGGAAAGAGGGTTGAGTGCAGACCTTGAGGGCTTTGAGGTGGAGATGAAAAAACAGAAGGAGCGCGCTAGGAATGCCGCGCACATTACTGCGGGTGACTGGGTAGAGGTGCACGCCGGCGAACAGGAGTTTGTGGGCTATGATTTCCTTGATGTGGAGACTGAGCTACTGAGGTATCGTGAGATTGAGCAAAATAAGGTAAAGACGATTCAGGCAGTGATTAGTCGCAATCCATTCTATGCCGAGGGAGGTGGACAGATTGGCGATAGAGGGGTATTGGTCGGTACTGAAGATGGAGAGGAGATAAAGGTGGTGGATACTATCAAGGAAAATAACCTCCCTATCTCGGTGCTGGAGAAGATTCCTAGTAACCCTAGCCAAACTTTTGAGGCGAAGGTGGATCAGAAACTGAGACGACAGACTGAAGCGAATCACAGTGCTACCCACTTATTGCACCATGCCCTAAGGGAGGTGCTGGGTGTGCATGTGGAGCAGAAGGGATCGTATGTGAGTGATCGGCTACTTCGATTTGACTTCTCACACTTCTCAAAGATGAGCCTAGAGGAGCTTCGCCTAGTGGAGGTGAAGGTAAATGAGGCGATTCGGCAGAATAGCACGAGGGAAGAGCACCGCTCTATGCCTATTGAAGAGGCAAAGAAAATGGGTGCGATGGCTTTTTTTGGTGAAAAGTATGGCGAGGAGGTTCGTGTGATAAAATATGGCGACTCCATAGAGTTCTGTGGCGGTACCCATGTGCCTAGCACGGGAGTGATTGGTTCCTTTAGAATTGTCTCGGAAAGCTCTATTGCTGCTGGCATCCGTCGTATTGAAGCGGTGACGGGTGTAGGGGCAGATGAGTATTACTTTGAGCAGCAAGATAAAATCTTGAAGGTGCAGGAGATGCTTCAGAATGCCCCCAATCTGGTAAAGGCGGTGAAAAAGCTGATTGAGGAAGATGAAAAGCTACGCAAGGAGCTGAAGCAAGCTCATGAGCAGCAGAAACATCAATTAGTGGATAAGCTCTTTACTTCGGCAAAGTCTTTGTCGGGTGTGGAGGTGATCACCGCTCAGCTCGATGCTCCAGCAGGTTTAGTGAAGGATGTTGCCTTTGCACTCAAGCCTCGTCTGAAGGACAAGAAGTTTGTTGTTGCCTTGGGCTCGGTGGATAATGACAAGCCATCACTGACCTTGATGCTATCTGATGAATTGGTAGAAAAGGGTCTTAATGCTGGTCAATTGGTGCGTGAGGCTGGAAAACTGATTCAAGGTGGTGGCGGTGGACAGCCCAACTTTGCTACCGCTGGAGGTAGGGATAAGAGTGGCGTGAAGGGTGCTCTGGATAAAATCATTGAAAATTTAGATCTGTAATTCATTGGGGAAGACCGAAGCATTAGTACTTGATATTGGGTGCATTGCTGAAAGGGTGCACGACTTGGCAAGTAGGCACAAGGTGGCTCTACTGGCCGACGACAATACTATTGAGCAGTGCTATCCATTGATTGATGATGAGCAGGTAGATGTTCTTCTAGTACCTATTGGAGAGGAGGCAAAGTCTCTGGAGGTGGTTCAGTTTTTATGGAACTCTCTAGCCGACCTTGGCTATACTCGTTACGACTATTTGATCACGTTGGGGGGTGGTGCGGTAAGTGATGTGGGTGGATTTGTGGCGAGTACCTACATGAGGGGCATTCAGCTGATACATATCCCTACCACACTGCTAGGAATGATAGATGCCAGCATTGGTGGCAAGACAGCTATTGATTACGGAGGGGTTAAAAACCTTGTGGGATCATTTTATGAGCCTAATGAGGTGTGGGTGTCGCTCGCCTTTTTAGAGACGCTACCAAAACAGGAACTGCTAAGTGGTCAGGGGGAGCTGATAAAGTATGGTCTCTTAGATGGTGATGAACTCTATCAAGAGACTTTGGACCTTGAGGTCATCGCACCGGACTTGATTGCGAAGGTGATCCAATATAAACTGGATGTGGTGGCTGCTGATCTGCGAGATGAAGGGGGAAGAGTGGTGCTCAACCTTGGGCATTCTACGGCTCATAGCCTTGAGGCACTCAAGATATCTCGTGGTGAGGTATTGCCACATGGTATTGCAGTGATGGCGGGGCTAATTGTGGCACTTTATATTTCATATAAATGGTACGGACTGAAGGAGCAGGTGCTCTCTCAGTTGGTGCGGGTGGCGAAAGATAGATTCCCTAGAGTTGCTTTTTCTTGTGATGATTATGAGGAAATGTGGCAGTTCGCTTTGAAGGATAAGAAAAATTCTGGGGGTGCCGAGCTCACTATGGTATTGCTAAGTGAGGTGGGTTGCCCAATGACAGAGCAGGTAACTCGTAAGCAATGGGAGGAGGCTTTGGACTTTTATCGGGACTTTATGTTTTGATTGGCATACAATTTGCTGTTACTAAGTAAATGATTGGGAGGTTTTTTACTTTTAGGAATAAAGGATGAATATTGATTATTATATGAATGACTTTGACGAGGACAACGGAGTGATACCAAATGTATTGCCGATGATCATACCAGATGATGACGCTATGCCAGATTATAGTCTCAATAGCAAAAGGCTGAATAAATCGCTTCCGGTGCTCCCATTGAGGGATATGCTACTTTTCCCCGCAGTGACCATACCTGTGATGGTGGCGCGAGAGAAGAGTAGACTGATAGTAGATAGCTTAGAAAATAAGAGGGATCGCCATATCATTGTGGTGGCTCAGAAAGACCCTGAGGTTGAGGATCCTGAGATGAAGGATCTATTTCCTTACGGTACTATAGCTGAGGTGATCAGGGTACTGGAGGTAAATGACGATCTGGTAACGGTGATCCTACAAGGGAAACAGAGGGTGGAGCTTACAGAGCTGACTAAGAGCGACCCTTACTGGATGGGTAAGTATCGACTCCTTGAGGATGTACACCCAGCAGAGGAGGATATGGAGTTTGAAGCTCTGACCGACCTGATTAAGGAGACGATGGTGAAGCAGCTAATCCTTCAGGGTGAAGCTCCAAAACCATTTGTGGCCTCTTTGATGAAGTTGACTCATAAGGAGAGTATCGTCAACTTTGCTTGTGTCTACTTCCCTGAGTCCATGACGGATAAGGTGACGTTGCTGATGCTGGACAATATCAAGACCAGAGCTTTTCAGGTGCAGCGGATGCTCAATAAATCGTTGGCTCAGGAGGAGCTGAAGCATGAGATTCACCAGAGGACCAAGGTGGATATTGATAAGCAACAAAAGGATTACTATCTGCAGCAGCAGATCAAGGTGATCAAGGAGGAGCTGCAAGGGGGTGAGGACCTTGAGGTGGAGGAGCTTTTGAAAAAAGCTAAGGCTAAGAAGTGGTCTAAGGAGGTCGGTGATATTTTTGAGAAGGAGGTGTCGAAGCTCCAAAGAATGTCGGCACAGAGCCCTGACTACAGTGTCCAGATTCAGTACCTTGAGACCATATTGGATTTGCCTTGGGGTGAGTGTACGGAGGATAACTTCAACCTTAAGAACGCTGAGGCGACTTTGAATAAAGATCATTTTGGCCTAGATAAGGTAAAGGAGCGTATTCTGGAGCACTTAGCTGTGCTAAAGCTCAAGGGGGATATGAGGTCGCCAATTATCTGTCTTTATGGCCCTCCTGGAGTGGGAAAGACTTCTTTAGGGAAGAGTGTTGCGGATGCCCTTAATAGGAAGTATGTGAGGATTTCGCTCGGCGGTCTGCACGATGAGGCGGAGATCCGAGGCCATAGGCGTACCTATATCGGTGCAATGCCTGGGCGTATCATTAAGGGGTTTTTGAAGGCTGGTTCGTCAAATCCTGTCTTTGTGCTTGATGAGGTGGATAAGCTAGCGATGGACTACAAGGGGGACCCCTCTTCTGCCCTTTTGGAGGTGCTTGACCCTGAGCAAAATAATACGTTCCACGATAATTATCTTGATATAGACTACGACCTAAGTAAGGCGCTATTTATAGCCACTGCCAATAATGTGGGGGATATCCCAGCACCTCTTCGTGACCGTATGGAGATGATCGAGGTAAGTGGTTATATCCTAGAGGAAAAGGTGGAGATTGCTATGAGGCATCTGGTGCCTAAGGAGATCGCTAATCATGGACTTAAGAAGAGTCAGGTGAAGATCTCTCGCAAGACGATTGCAGCATTGATTGATGGGTATACGCGTGAAAGTGGTGTGCGCCAATTGGAAAAGACGATTGCTTCATTGCTGCGTAAGGTGGCAAGAAAGGTGGCTGATGATGATGCTGTAGCTGAAGGGGGTGGTCCTATTACTATTGCCCCAAAAGATCTCAAAGAGTATCTAGGATCACCCAGGTTTTTGTCGGAGCAGTATGAGGGCAATGACAATGCTGGTGTGGTGACGGGACTCGCATGGACTAGCGTGGGAGGGGAAACTCTCTTAGTAGAGAGTGCTATAAGTCCAGCTAGGACGGCGGGTAAACTTACCATCACTGGTAACCTTGGCGATGTGATGAAGGAATCGGCCATTTTGGCTATGGAGTATATTAAGAGCCATAGCAGTCTGTACGATATTCCTGCGGATCTATTTGAGTGCTGGAATGTGCATATCCACGTTCCTGAAGGGGCTATCCCTAAGGATGGACCTAGTGCAGGTATCACTTTGGTCACTTCGCTTATCTCTACATTCACTCAGCGTAAGGTGAATCCTCAGATAGCGATGACGGGAGAGATTACTCTTCGGGGTAAGGTGCTCCCTGTAGGAGGCATCAAGGAGAAAATCCTTGCCGCCAAGCGGTATGGAATCAAGACCATTATCTTGTGTGAAGAGAATAGGAAGGATATAGAGGAGATCAAAGATATCTATATCAAGGGACTTAACTTCGTGTATGTTAAGGATATTAAGGAGGTGATCCAAGTGGCACTAAGCGACGAAAAGGTCTCTAATCCTATTGATCTTATGGGACATCTTCAAGCGTATAGAGAGAGTTTAAATCAGAGTAAAAGTAAGTAAATATGGCATTACAGTGTGGAATCGTAGGGCTCCCAAATGTAGGGAAATCAACCCTATTTAATTGCCTTTCGAATGCAAAGGCTCAGTCGGCCAACTTCCCGTTTTGTACGATTGAGCCCAATGTGGGTGTGATTACCGTACCAGATAATCGACTAAATAAATTGGCTGAATTGGTTCACCCCAATCGTATAGTCCCAACGACTGTGGAGATCGTAGATATTGCAGGACTAGTAAAGGGAGCGAGTAAGGGCGAAGGACTAGGTAATAAGTTTTTGGCCAATATCCGTGAGACTGATGCCATTATCCATGTATTGAGGTGCTTTGACGATGATAATATTACTCACGTCGATGGCAAGGTGGATCCAGTACGTGATAAGGAGGTGATCGATGTAGAGCTTCAGCTAAAAGATCTGGAGACGGTGGAAAGCCGCATTCAGAGGGTGGAGAAGCAGGCCAAAACTGGTGGCGATGCTAAAGCTAAGGTACTCTTTAATGTGCTTTCGCAAGTTCGTGAGGTGTTACTACAAGGAAAGTCTGCACGATCGCTTAGCTTTGATTTGCCTGAAGAGCAGAAAGCGATGAAAGAGCTCTACCTATTGACGGCTAAGCCAATCCTCTATGTCTGTAATGTGGACGAAGCCTCTGCTGTGGACGGCAATAAGTATGTTGATGCTGTACGCGAGGCAATTAAGGAGGAGGACGCTGAGCTATTGGTAATTGCCGCTCAGACGGAGAGCGAAATTGCTGAATTGGAAACGTATGAAGAGCGCCAGGAGTTCCTTGAAGCAGTAGGACTAGAGGAGAGTGGGGTATCTAGGCTGATTAGAAGTGCCTATGCTTTGCTTAATCTGGAGACCTACTTTACTGCTGGAGTACAGGAGGTGCGAGCATGGACTTATACTAAGGGATGGAAGGCTCCACAAGCAGCGGGAGTGATTCATACTGACTTTGAGAAGGGATTCATTCGCGCTGAGGTGATTAAGTATGAAGACTTTATCCACTACGGGAGTGAGCAAGCGGTTAAGGAGGCTGGTAAGCTCTCAGTCGAAGGTAAGGACTACGTAGTGCAGGATGGAGATGTGATGCACTTTAGGTTTAACGTCTAAATACAAGCATTTCGGACAAAAAAGAGTGAGGTACACTGTACAGTGTACCTCACTCTTTTTACTAATTATGGAATGTGAATTACTTATCAGAATAATTGGTTCTGTAGTAATGCATATTATTGGCTCTTCTCTCAGCAGCTCTTTTCTCTGCCTCTTCTCTGACTAGCTCCTTGCGATGCTGTGAAGGGGTTTTATTGAACTGCCTACGACAGAATACGGTAAAGTGGCTTGGACTAGAGAATCTGAACTCCTCCATAATGTCTTTGAAAGGTACGGTGGGATCCGCCAAGCGTTCTTCAATCATCTCTGCCTTGCGGTCTAGCATCCATGTGTATGGGGGCACGTTGAAGGTCTCCTTAAATAGCTTATTGAACTTGCGGATATCAATTCTACGCATATCGGCTAGGTCTTGGACCGACTTAGCTCTATAGTGATTCATGATAACGAACTCTTTGAAGTCTACCTCTTTCCTAAGTAGTGGTGCCAAGAGCTCTCCAAGTACTTCAGGTTTGTAGTATCCTGCAAGTACAAAGAATACCTCCTTTAGTTTTTGCTCCATAATCTCTACGCATTGAAGCCCATCTTGGTAGAACCGGTGAATGGTCATTAAGCTCAGCTTTAATGGCTCATAGATTTCGATGGTGCGGTGAACCATGGTAATAGGAGCGTATTTTCTCAAGTTGTTGAAAGTGTAGCCACTGCAGAGATGAGAGAGCCTATCAAACATAAATATCTGTAAGGTGCCTTCACATCCTAATGTGATCGAGAGTGTGTTGTTACTCTCAACAAGCATCCCAAAAGGGGCATTGCGGGTCTCGTTGATATCAGTGGAGGTGGGGTCGAGATCGTTGGTAATACTATAGCGAGTATCACTGCTATCCACAAAAATAAGGAGTGTCTTATCGCCACTCTTTACCTCTTCTTTTTGCTCAGGCTTCATTGCTACCTCTTTATAAGCACTGGTTTTGTTGTTGCCAGCATAGCAGTCGCAGCCTAAGTGACGTTCTATATTAACTGGTTTCATATGTAATATAAATAATTCCTCTCCGTCTCCGCGTATGCATAAGGAACAGAAAGGAGGTGATTTTGATAAATGAGTTACAAAATTACTGATATTAATCGAAATATACAAGGGTATCAATTAAAAGATTCGGTACCTCTAATATTTCGACAATAAGGTTGCTAGTATTTAGTGGTAGGCAAAGACCTTATGTTCTAAAAAGAATAGAGTAGGTAGGTTTTTATCGCTATTATCTGCTCTGAGGATTTGCCAAAGTAATCGCTCCGTGAATTGCCATAGATCTCTCCAAGTCCATAAACGTATGAGCCCCTTATACCTGCAACGAAATGTGAAAAATGATACTCTGTGCCTACACCGCCACCGATACCCCATGCAAACTTGTTTTCAACGGGCATCTCATGCTGGCGGGTGACGACACCAGGTATCTTTTGGTCGCCAAAATTGCTCTTAGAGCTTTCGGAAATGAGATAGCCAAAGTGAGCCCCCATATCAATGGTTAGCTTTAGAGCCTTCTTGCCAAAGGTTAATTGGGTCATTATAGGCATATTGACGAAGGTGAGCGTGCGATCATAGAATAGCCCTAACTGGTTGTATGGCTCCTCTAGGTCTTTCGGCTTCTCCATCCACCCTCTCTGAGAATAATCAAATTCGATCCAAATTCCTCCAACGACATTGGAGAGGTTGTACACGTAGCCAATATCGTATCGCATCACCAGCCCTGCATCAAAGCCAATCTTGGGGTCCTGTTGTACCCTAGGTGTGAAGATGAGGTTGCTCAGGTTAACACCAGCGGTAGGTCCTATCATAAACTTGCGCTGAAAAGGTTCTGGCTCACCTTGCGCAGCACCATCAATGGCTACTAGCAGTAGTGCTGTAAGTGTAGTGAAAAACAAACGCTTCATCAAAATCTCCTAGCCTCCCCTCTTTCTTGATATTGCACGAAAAATACTCCTAGGTTACTTTTGAATTCCCCATTCCCTGGTCGGCTAACGAAATCAAATTTGCTCTGCACCCCATTCCAAGACATCTCCGACCTGTTATTTTTTGAGGATAAGCGTCCAAGGAAAAAGCTCGCTGTATCATAGCCGAGCAAGCTGTAGCGTGGGTAAGTGGAGCCTAGACCATGGTTGAACCATTTTGAAAATTGGCTTTCAAAGCTTTTGTAAGTAGTACTCTCGGGTTCCACAAAAAAGGTAGTATAGAAAACAGCTTTATTCACTTTCAGATCATTGCCAAGAGAGTGCGAATAGGTTTGCCATTCAGGATATCCGAAGGGTATGATATTGGTGACTGATAGGCTGTCTCTAGCAACATTAAGCGTCTCAAGTATACTCTTGGCGACTGACAACGACCCTACATCTGGCACCACAACAACTTGGGAACTTTGGGATGAAAGGTTGTTGACTGTATTTAGATTGCTGAATAGGGCTAGATCAATCTCACTGTACGACACTTTGTATTTGTCTAATTCACCCTGTAATATCGAAATGAAGTCGTCCTTATTACTTTGATCATAGTTGCTCCTCACAAATTGAATGTGGAAGTTGCGGAATTCTTGAATAAACTTCTGTGCTACCGTTTTGTATAGTGCTTTATGCGGGGTGTTGACTTGATAAGTCTTAGAGTTCCTACGTGCAACTTGAGGATAATCTCTTGATGTAAATGGGATGACGTAAGAGGCTCCCTTCACCTTTGCAATCTGTGATAGCTTATCAATAGAGGTGTCTGAGACGCCTCCTAAAATCATATCAATCTTCGGAAGCCCGTTGAGGGCGGCTATTGAGCTTTCGAGCTTTTGGTCGCTACAATCAACTGCATGGAGGTGAATGCTCATTCCGCTCTTCTTCGCTTCAAGTAGAGCCATTAAGAATCCCTCATAGTACATACTAAATCGGCGTCCTTTGTCTTCGCTAAAGGGTAGGGCAAGTGCTACAGTAAAACCACTAGCTACGGGAAATGCGGGGCGACTTCCCAGTGCCTCATTATTGGCAAGGGTGTTGTCTGGAATCAGTATTGTAGCATCTGCTTTCAATCCATTCTTGATCTGAGGATTGTAGTGATAGAGCTGCTCTTCGCTCCACCCAGTCACTTGGAGCAAACTATATATTGTGGCTCCAGCCGGTACTTTATATGCAATTAAGCCTGTAATACTTCCATTGGTAGGCACTGGCGAAGGCTTTGATCCTTCAGAACGGTAGACACCACTCTCGGATGTAGATTGAGGTATGACAATGATGATGCCTTGAGAAAGTTTATCGGCATTATTTATGGAAGAGTTGGCAGATAAAATTGAATTGACCGATACTCCATATTTTCGAGCAATAGAGTATAGGGTCTCCCCCATTTCCACCTTGTGGTAAATTGGAGTGTTTTTATTTGGGGTGTTGTCACTTGTTTGGTCCATCGGGATGATTAGCTTTTCTCCCACTCTAATGCTTTGAGCAGCATGAGGGTTTAATCGGCAGATATCCTCAATGGTTACTCCATAATTCAGACTAATCCTATATAATGTCTCCCCTTTTGCTACAATATGCTCTTTATGTCCTTGCTGTGCATTTGCACTCAAGGTGACTATGAATAGTATATAGAAAGCCAAGGACCTATATACAGCCTTTCTTATTTGCATTGTCATATCTATTACGTTACGTATACACTAGTAATTAATTATGCAAATATAGCAATTTAGCACTAAGTATCAAGCTGTTTATCCTCCCTTTCTGGTATTTCTGGTGTTTTAGCGTGCACTGAGTGTCTATGGGTAAGGACTTACTAGGCGATCCGATTTGTTGTGGCAACCAAGTCAGAGGAGAGCCTGCCCCAAGCCCTCCATAAACCTCTATGCTAGTAGGGCAAAAGTCGAGATGCAACTAAGCAATTGGCGAGTTGCAACTAAGCATTTGCTGAGATGCATCTCGCCAATTGCTTAGTTGCATCTCGGCAAGCACTTTGGTATAGTGTTGAAATCCAGTTGGTTGTGATGAATGTATCTGTGACCCAACATTGTCTGGATTTCCATCTAATTTCATGGTTTGAAAATTATGGATTGCAGAGTGCCTCGTAAGGGTAAAATGGATTCGTAGCTAGTCGAGCCCTGATGTTTGGCTTCCTCAATGTGCAATCCCAGATCTCTTGACTTATAATGTAGGCTTAGTTGTAATTTTTTTGTACCTTTGGCTAAAGAATTGTGGCGATGATGAATTGGTTTTTGACCGATTTATACTTGTTACATAGGTTGATAAGAGTCGAAAAAGTTTTTAGATACTGATGCAAGAGGAAAATAAACAGGGGGGAAAGGTAATTGAGGTAAATCTAGAGGAGCAGATGAAGTCGGCGTATATCGACTATGCAATGTCTGTGATAGTGAGCCGTGCATTGCCTGATGTGCGTGATGGCTTTAAGCCTGTACATAGGCGCATCCTCTATGGGATGAATGAGTTGGGAAATACCCCTGATAAGCCCTATAAGAAGTGTGCTCGTACTGTGGGTGATGTGATGGGTAAGTACCACCCCCACGGCGATAGCTCCATATATCTCGCTCTGGTGCGATTGGCACAGGAGTGGAGTATGCGCTACACGCTAGTAGACCCTCATGGTAACTTTGGCTCAGTAGACGGTGATGGCCCTGCTGCGATGCGATATACGGAGAGTAGATTGGCTCCATTGGCTATGGAGATGCTCTCTGATATCAATAAGGAGACGGTAGATATGGTGCCCAATTACGATGACTCTACTGTGGAGCCATCTGTACTCCCTAGCCGTATTCCAAATCTTTTGGTGAATGGTGCATCGGGTATCGCTGTGGGTATGGCCACTAATATGGCTCCTCATAACCTGAAAGAAGTGCTTGAGGGGGCATTGGCCTATATTGATAAGCGTGGCGATATCTCTGTGGCAGAACTTATGGAGTACGTAAAGGCTCCAGACTTTCCTACCGGTGGTACGATTTATGGATACCAAGGAGTGAAGGAGGCTTTTGAGACCGGACGGGGTCGAATCGTTATTCGTGGTAGAGCGGAGATAGAGGTAGATGGTCAGCACGAGCAGATCGTAATTACAGAGATCCCCTACAATGTGATAAAGAAGGACTTGGTGAAGAGTATCGCCGACCTTGCCACCACTAAAAAGATTGATGGAATCAGCAATGTGCAGGATGAGTCGAGTGGTAAGACAGGTATGCGCATTGTCATTGATATCAAGCGAGATGCCAATGCGGGTGTAGTACTCAACAAGCTCTACAAGATGACTACATTGCAGAGCTCGTTCAGCGTCAATAATATTGCACTTGTCAATGGCAGTCCTCAATTGTTGAACCTTAAGGACTTAATTGGGGAGTTTGTGAAGCACCGCTTTGAGGTGGTAACTAGGCGTACTACCTACGATCTGAGAAAGGCAGAGGAGCGGCTCCATATCCTCAAAGGACGAATCATAGCTGCTGATAATATAGATGAGGTAATAGCGATCATTAAAAGCTCTGAGAAGCAGTCTGATGCTATTGAGCGGCTGATGGCTCGCTTTAACCTTTCACAAATTCAGGCACGCTCTATTGTAGAGATGCGTCTCGGTCAGTTGACAGGTATGGAGCTAGAAAAGCTACATGCTGAATTCGATGAAGTGTCGGAGCGAGTGACCTATTTCAAGAGCCTGCTTGCTGATGAAAATCTACTTTATGGCGTCATCAGTGATGAGCTTCGCGAAATCATTGAAAAGTATGGAGATGATAGACGAAGTGATATCGTTTATGCTACTGCCGATATGAATCCAGAAGATTTCTATGCCGATGAGGATATGGTGATAACCATCTCTCATATGGGATATATCAAGCGTACACCACTTGCCGACTTCCACGCTCAGAGTAGGGGTGGAGTAGGGGCTAAGGGTAGCGATACTCGCGATGAGGACTTCGTGGAGTATATCTACAGTGCCTCTATGCATGCTACTTTGCTATTCTTTACAGAGCAGGGTCGGTGCTATTGGCTTCGCGTATTTGAGATTCCTGAAGGAGCTCGCAACTCTAAGGGAAGAGCAATTCAAAACCTTCTCAATTTGGATGCCGATAATAGAGTTAATGCAGTCCTAAGAGTAAAAGACTTAACTACTGACGAGGAATTTGTAAATACCCATTATCTTACCTTCTTCACGAAGAGTGGATTGGTACGTAAGTCAAGACTTAAGGATTTCTCAAGGCCACGCCAGTCTGGTATTATAGCGATAAAGCTACGTGACGATGATAAGGTAGTGAGTGTGATGCTATCCAATGGTAAGTGCGACTTTGTATTGGGAAGTCGAAAGGGTAGAGCTGTACGCTTTTCTGAGAGTGTGCTTAGGCCTCTAGGACGTTCGTCTATGGGGGTACGGGGAATGCGTTTGGAAGAGGACGGTGATGAGTTGGTCGGAGCTGTATGCATTAAGAAGCCAGAGGAGGAGACAATCTTGGTGATCTCTGAAAATGGATATGGTAAGCGCTCTAGCCTTGAGGATTATCCTCTGAGAAATAGAGGAGGTAAGGGAGTTATTACTCTTAAGATAACTGAGAAGACTGGTGAACTGGTCTCAATCCATAGCGTTACGGATGCACACGATATTATGATTATTAATAAGAGTGGTGTGGCCATCCGAACGAGTATGAAAGATATCTCCGTGATTGGTAGAAATACTCAAGGTGTGAAGCTGATCAACCTCTCAAAGCGTGGCGATGAGATAGCTAGTACCTGTAGAGTGCTCTCAGAAGAGGAGCAACAGCCTGAAGTGGAGGAGCGTGACGAAGGTGTTTATGAAGCTGATGGTGCGGATATAGATGATAGCGAGTTCTCAGATGATCATGCAGATCACGATTCTGACCAGGAGTAATTGATTAAACCTTACCGACCGTGTAGGGTCATACTATTGAGAAGTAAAAGAGAATAAATATTATTACTAATAAAAAGATTAGAAGATATGAAGAAGAGATTTTTCTTAGGTACACTGTCTGTTTTGCTAGGTGCTTTTTTAGTAGTGCCAGCTTTTGCACAAGAGAAAGTGGTAAAAGAGGTAGAGCGTACCGTGAAGCGTGATAAGGCTGATATCAATGCAGCTCGACAATTAATCAAGACCACTTTGGAAAACCCAGAGACCGCTAATTCGGCTCACGCATGGTATGTGGCTGGATTTGTAGAGGAGAAGGCTGTAGAGAAAGGCTTTATTAAGCTACAACTAGGTGAGGCTGTGGATGAGGCAGGGTTCTACAAGCCTGTTTATGACATGGTTAATTATTATGAGAAGGCGTATGAGCTGGATCATCAGCCCAATGATAAGGGCCGTGTGAGACCTAAGTTTGAGAAGAAGATTCGTGAGGCTGTGAGCACCTATTATACGCAGTTGATTAATGCAGGTAATGAAGGACTACAAAGTGGCGACTTTAAGAAGGCCAATATGTATTTCTCAAAATTCGGTGAGATGAAGAATCATCCAATGTTTGAGGGTACTCCAGTCGCTACTGCTGACTCATTAAGCATGGAGGTGGCTTTCTTCTCTGCTTATGCTGCTACTCAGATGGAAGATAATACTACTGCTGCCATTGAGGAATTGAAGCGCATCAAAGACGTCCCATTTAACCAAAATGAGGTATATCAGCTTCTCGCACTTCAGTACATCAATTCTGGTGACACTGTTAGCTACGAGAATACTCTTAAGGAGGCGATTGACGTAGTCCCACAAGAGCCAATATTCTTGACCAACCTTGCCAATATTTTGATCATTAAGGGTGAGAATGACCAAGCTTTGACTTTCCTAAATCAACTATTGGAGAAGGACCCAACTAATCCACTAGTACTCTCTACTATGGGGCAGATCTATACTGAGGGTAAGAAGGATTATAAGACTGGTGAGAGCTACTACCTCAAGGCAGTGGAGCTAAATCCTGACTCAAAAGAGGCTATCTATGGCCTTGCACAGGTCTACTTCAACCAAGGTGCTGATGCCATCAATGAGGCCAATAACATCACCGATCAAGATAAGTATACTGTTGCTCTTGAGAAGGCAAAGTCTTTCTATACAAAGGCCTTGCCTTACCTAGAGAAGGTACACAACTTAGATCCAGAGAATTCTCAATTCCGTACCGCACTTTATAATGTGTACTATAATCTTGGTATGGAAGACAAAATGGCCGAAATGGATGCGGCGCAATAAGCAAAAGCTTCATTACACATAGTATTAATGAGGAGGTATATCGTTCTTTACGATGTACCTCTTCTCTTTTTTCTCTACCATATATTGGTCGGGTGGAAAAAAGAATTAGGGAGTTATGTCGTTATTGTAAAATAATTAGGTACATTTGTAGTGATAACAAATATCGAAGTAATGTCGGTGTTGCGGAGATGAAAAAACACTTTTCCACCAGAATGACATAACTATGTGAAAGGAGATAAACTATGGCGAAAAAAAACTATGTGTTGGATACCAACGTGATACTTCACGATTATAAGTGTATCAATAACTTCCAGGACAATAATGTATACATACCAATTACTGTCTTGGAGGAGGTGGATAAGTTTAAAAAAGGTTACGAGCAAATCAATTTTAATGCTCGGGCTTTTACTCGCACACTTAATGAAATCATTGGTGGTGCTGAGGCTGACTCTTCTGCTAAGGAAAATGGTGTCAAGATTGAGGAAAATGGGGTGCTTATTAATGCCGACGGAGGTAAAGTATTTATACTAACTAGTGGGCAGCATCACAGTAAGGTATCAGAAGTATTTAAGGAAGATCTAAATGATCATAGGATACTATCTGCAGCACTTACTCTCTCTGAGCACTCTGACCTACCAACAATACTGGTGACTAAAGACTTTAATCTACGGATCAAAGCTCTTTCATTAGGATTGAAAGCCGAGGATTATACTACCGACAAGGTGGATGTGGAGGATATCTCTACTTCCGACTTTAGCGAGGTGGAAGTGGATGACCCAGCAGTGGTTGATTCATTATATAGTGCTGGTAATGAAGGTCTGCCAGTAAGTGAGCTATCATTACCATCTGCTCCTATTCCCAATCAAACTTTTATTCTCAAAAGCCCACAGAGCTCGGTCTTGGTGAGGACTTTAAGCACTGGAGAGAGCGTTCGCCGCATTGAAAAGCGGACCTTTATGGGTATTACCCCTAGAAATGCGGAGCAAACAATGGCATTTGATCTCCTAGCTGATCAGTCAATATCCCTAATTGGAATGACAGGTACAGCAGGAACGGGAAAGACCTTACTCGCTCTCGCAGCAGCACTTGCACAGGAAGAAGATTACCAGCAAATCTTACTGGCTCGTCCGATCGTTTCGCTTGCCAATAAAGACTTGGGATTTCTCCCTGGTGACTACAAGCAGAAGATTATGCCCTATATGCAGCCATTGTTTGATAACCTTAATGTGATTAAGGCTCAGTTTGGTGAGAACTCTAGCCAAGTGAGAAAGTTGGAAGATATGCTTTCGAGCGAGAAGCTAGTGATCGAGGCACTTGCCTATATTAGAGGGCGTAGCCTTTCTAATGTAATTTGTATCATTGATGAGGCTCAAAACCTAACTCCTCAGGAGATAAAGACGGTAATTACGCGTGCTGGTGATAATACGCGTATGATATTCACTGGTGATGTGCATCAAATTGATAGCCCTTATCTTGATAGTAGGAGCAATGGTCTTGCCTATATGATTGAGAGGATGAGGGGAGAGGACTTCTTTGGTCACGTAAATCTTGTGCAGGGTGAGCGTTCACACCTCAGTGATATGGCAGCGAAGAAATTATAAACGTGATAATATAAACTATATAAATACCTAACAGATGCAGCATTGAATATGGCAAAGAAATCTATTAAGTTTAGTCTCGTATACCGAGATATGTTTCAGAGCTCTGGTAAATACCAACCAAGAGCTGACCAATTGGCTAGAGTGGCACCACTCATCGTGGAGATGGGGTGCTGGGCACGTGTAGAGACTAATGGTGGAGCTTTTGAACAAGTTCAACTACTCTATGGTGAAAACCCAAATAAGGCAGTAAGAGCCTTCACAAAAGCCTTTAATGAGGCGGGCATCCAAACACATATGCTTGACCGTGGCTTGAACGCACTTCGTATGTACCCTGTACCAGCTGATGTAAGGCGTTTGATGTACAAGGTGAAAAAGGCACAAGGAGTCGATATTACTCGTATCTTCTGTGGTCTTAATGATGTGCGTAACATTATCCCTTCTATCCAATATGCCAAGGAGGCAGGGATGATCCCTCAGGCTGTTCTTTGTATTACTCACTCACCTATCCATACCGCTGAGTACTACACAGGTATCGCTAAGCAACTGATCGATGCTGGTGCTCCTGAGATTTGCTTGAAGGATATGGCTGGTATTGGTAGGCCTACTCTTCTTGGTAAGGTGGTTAAGGCAATTAAGGAGTATAATCCTGATGTAATTGTACAGTATCACGGCCACTCTGGTCCTGGTTTCTCTCCTGCTTCTATGCTAGAGGTGGCTCGTGCTGGTGCTGATATCCTTGACTGTGCAGTAGAGCCACTAGCTTGGGGTAAGATTCACCCTGATGTAATTACCATACAAGCGATGCTCAAGGCTGATGGCTTTGATGTGCCTGAAATCAATATGAATGCATATATGAAAGTAAGGAGTATGACTCAGGAGTTTTTGGATGATTTCTTGGGCTACTTTACAAACTTTGGTAATCTACAGTCTTCTTCTCTGCTCGTGGGTTGTGGATTGCCAGGTGGTATGATGGGATCTATGATGGCCGACCTAAAGGGTATCCACTCTGCGATCAATATGTATCATAAGCAAAATAATGAGCCTGAGCTGACCATTGATGACTTGATGGTGAAACTCTTTAAGGAGGTAGAATATGTATGGCCAAAGCTGGGTAACCCACCATTGGTAACTCCATTTAGCCAGTATGTCAAGAACGTTGCCCTAATGAATGTATTCAATATGGAGCGTGGCGAAGGACGTTGGCAGGCTATTGATAAGAATACATGGGGTATGATCACAGGAAAGTCTGGCAAGCTACCAGGCACCCTGGCTCCAGAGATTATAGAGCTAGCTAAGGAGAAGGGCGAGGAGTTTACCGATGCCAACCCACAAGACTACTACCCAGATGAGCTGGATAAGTATCGTAAGATCATGGATGAAGAGGGTTGGGACTATGGTCAGGACGATGAGGAGCTATTCGAATTGGCAATGCACGAGCAGCAGTATCGTGACTATAAGAGTGGCGTAGCAAAAGAGCGCTTTGAGGCAGACTTGGCTAAGCTACGCGCAGAGGATCAGGCAAAGAAGGGATACACAGCTGATGACGTGAAGGAGCTCGTTAGAGCCAATTATATCCCTGTTACTGCTCCCGTAAGTGGACAAGTATTCTGGGAGCTAGACTTTGAGGACCAGTCTGCTGCACCAGCAGTTGGTACTTCTTATAGAGCTGGTAGCAAGATGTGCTTTATCCAGACCAATGTACTCTATACCGTAGATGTCAAGGCTGGTATCTCTGGACGTATCCGTGAGATTGTAGCCGACCAAGGTGCGCATGTACGTAAAGGCGATGTGATTGCTTACATGGATGACTGTGAGGATTTCCTACCCGAGCCTGAGGAGCAAAAGGAGTATGTTAAGCGGTTGTAATACCTTACGGTATCTTACACGAATGTAATTAAGAGGAGGGGAGCTTGCTCCCCTCCTTTTCTTGACTTATAAGTAGAAAAAAGAGAGGTAAGTCTGAACTTACCTCTCTTTTAATTATTTTCTCCTTAAGAGTAAATTGGAAACTTTTTGCTGTTAATCTTCTAGGCTAGGATCCTCATCATCCGTATCCAGCATATAGGAAAGCTCATTCTTATCAGAGTCATAAAACTCATACTCTAGCATTCCTAATGATTCATCGGCGATAATGTCTATGCCTTTCCCGTACTTGCTACGCCATGAGGACAGGATAGAACCTCCTAAGAAGCCCTTCTTTTTGGTTAAGTAGGCAGCCACAAAAGGATGTAAATGGATGCTAAACTTCTTAACACCCTCCTCTTTCGTCAACTGGTTAACCATCTTCTCCACTTCATCAGTAAAGAATAGAGTGGGCTGAACTTGTCCCTTACCATGACAAGTTGGGCAGACTTCCTCTGTTTCAATGCGAGTAGCTTGGCGAACTCTCTGACGGGTTATTTGCATGAGACCGAACTTGGTCAATGGTAAAATGGTATGCTTGGCTCGGTCATTTTTCATATACTCATTCATTTGCTCAAAAAGCTTCTGTCTATTTGCTGCTTGAGCCATGTCAATGAAGTCTATGATAATAATACCACCTAAGTCGCGCAATCTCATCTGCCTTGCTATCTCCTCTGCTGCCGACAGATTGACATCAACAGCGGTGTCCTCTTGTTGCTTAGAACCTCTAGATCTATTCCCGCTATTGACATCCACCACGTGCATCGCTTCAGTTTGCTCAATCACTAGGTAGGCACCACTCTTGTAGGTAACAGTCTTCCCAAATAAATGCTTAATCTGCTTGCTTACATCAAAATAGTCGTATATGGGCCTTTTCCCTTCGTAGAGCTTGACGATATTGCCATGCCCTGGGTCAATAAGCTCAATATAATCTTGAGTCTCTTGCACAAGAGACTTATCATTGATGTAAATGTCTTTAAAGTTGGAGTTGTAAGTATCTCTCAAAAGACTTAGCAAGCGATTACTCTCTTGATGTAGCATGTATACATCAGGGGTGTTATTGCCTCCTTTTTTACCACCTTTTGCTTCTTGCGGCTGGTTGTTTTGTGGCTCACGGCTAAGGTTTTCGACTGTCAGGCTCCACTTCTTTACCAGAGATCTTAGCTCGTGGTGCAACTCAGCTACCTTTACACCTTGTGCAGAGGTGCGAACGATTACGGATACATTCTTTGGCTTGATACTCAATATCAATTGCTTAAGCCGCACGCGCTCTTCAGGCTGACTGATCTTTTGAGAAACCGAGACCTTGTCAGCAAATGGGATTAGCACTAGATACCTACCAGCGTATGATAGCTCGGTAGAGATTCTAGGACCCTTAGTGGAGATAGCTTCTTTGGTTACTTGGACCATCAGCTCCTCGCCTTGCTGAAGCATATCAGCGATAGATCCAGAGCGGTCTATCTCCTTTTCCAATTTTACTCTCTCGGGAGAAAAGTTTTTGCCATACTTCCTCGCAGCTTGGATAAAGCTCTTAGCCGTCTTGAAGTTAGCACCTAGATCTCGGTAATGAAGAAAGGCCTCCTTCTTATGACCAATATCTACAAATGCCGCATTCAGCCCTGGCATAATTTTCTTTACCTTGCCGAGGTATATGTCGCCCACAGAGTAAGCAATATTTTGCTTCTCTCTTTGGAGCTCTACCAATCTGCTGTTTTCTAATACAGCGATGGAGACCTCCTTGGGTCTAACATCAATGATCAATTCACTTTTCACTCGAAATCTGGTAATAAATGATTAATAAATATATCTAGCAAAATGCCTAAAAAAGGAATAAGCTCCTAGAGCTGTCGCTATTCAGATTGAAAAAGCCACATCTCCCAGAGCTTATTATTTCTGGTATCGGAAGGCTACTAGCCACCCACTACTAAGCTTTTAGCATTCGTACTAGAAACCACCCATTAGTGAAGTATATCAAAATGAGTCCTCACTAATACGTTCGATATTACTTCTTCTTATGACGGTTCTTGCGCAGTCTCTTTTTACGCTTGTGCGTCGCCATCTTATGTCTTTTTCTTTTCTTTCCGCTTGGCATAATACAAATGTTTATATTAGTTATTATCTACTTACCTAAACCAATAGTTTAGGCGTTCTTCTTATCTACTTTTACAGTCAATGACTTAGAGGGCTTGAATGCTGGCACCTTACGTGGAGGCAATTGGATTGTCGTATTTTGAGTAATGTTTCTAGCGGTTTTCGCAGCACGTTGCTTAATAATAAAGCTACCAAACCCACGGAGGTATACGGGTTCACCAGATGCTAGGCTTGTACTCACTACATCCATCAATGCTTCTACAGTGTCCATGACTTGCTTTTTCTCGAGACCTGTCTTTCTCGAGATCTCGGCTACAAGTTCTGCTTTAGTCATATCTTTATATATCTTTCTAGTTCGTTATAAACTTATTGGAATGCTTATAAATGCCTTCCCATTGACTATCAATCATATCAATGGACTGCAAAGGTACCATTTTTAATTGGCATTCTGAAAGATTTGCTGTGCTTTTTCGCTCTGCCCTATATTTTAACAAAGTATTCCATTTAATTGTTCTAGGGTAGTTGCATACAATTCCTTTTTTCGTGAGATATGCTCAAGCACGGATAGTACGATAGGATTTTCCGCATATTCTGCCTCAATCTGTTCGGTATAGGTAGTCGTCTGCATATCCGAATTCTTCACTCCGAAATTGACACGACCGATGATGTTGTACTCCTTATGCGCATCATTCAGCAATGCATCATCAATCGCTAATACAGCATCAATCCAGTCCTTAAGTATCGAGCGAATAAGCTCAATGGTTAGTGGATGACCCTCATTAATATCGTACCAACGACAAAGCAGATCGAAGCTCCAATCCCACTCATACTCATAGTACATCTTGTGTAATCCTCGAATCCTATGATTAATCTCGGGGAGCGACTTCAGTTGCTTCCCTCTAATTTCCCCCATGATTTCTTGAATGCACCCAAGCGGAGCAATCATACCACTGGCATCAATCCATTCACCTTTTCCAAAAGAATGGTCCGGCATAAGAACCTCTAGTAGTTTCTGTTCTGAAGTGATTGCCTCATTGCCAAACTTATTCTGAATCCTTTGAATCAAAGAGTTGCCAATAAACTTTTCAATTCCCCATTTATAGATCTCTAGCCCCTTCTCTAGGCTACTAGGTTTGATGAATAGATTGTAGTAGACATAGACGTGCTCGTGCCCACCTAGGAACTTCTTCAGCGAAAGTAGCTTGTTATATGCGCGCTCCATCTTTCCTATAGTAAATGGGCTCAGAAGGTTGTAGTTGATACAATCAGGGCGAATAGTCTCAGGTCGTTTATCACGTGCTGGCCACTTCTTGGCATCTCTCATAGTCCCCACACTTAGCAGGTTGCGGCCTGGCACTAAGTAACTCCTATTGTCATCCTCCAATAAGTAACTAAAAGGGAAGTCAGTGGTATCTACATTATGTACGTGTCGACCCATAATCAGGGTGAATGCCCCGATCCTCGATGGCCATAAGATATAAGAGTCCGAGCTAGTTTTAGACCCACGCTCTACAACGCCTTGGTGGATCGGCCCCAGCTTATAAAGGTGGTTACTTTGGTTAGAACCACTTCCGGCATTAAGAAATGAAAAGTGACCTGCAATCAGCAAGCTACTCTTATGGCTAGAAACGGTAAATGGACCAGCAAAAATAGCGCATGCCTCTCCATTCTCCAAATTGCAATTGGCAAAAATCAGCGAGTCGTGTGCCGAGAATAGATGATCTATGTGGCAAGATTGCCCTATGAAGCAGCGCTCAATAATAGAGCTTCCGCCTATCTTCGCACCCAGGGAGGCCACAAAGTCACGCCCCATCACATTGTACCCAATCTCGATAGGGTGTTCTGCAGAGCTGCAGAGACTACAGTTTTCAAGAAATGTCGCCCCTTCCACCTTAGCGTGTGCCCCTATGTAGGCATTCACTATAGAACCACAATTACGTATCGACACACTCTCTTCGATGATTCCTCTCTCAGACTCCGCCTCCCTTGCCTCTTGGTCTACTAAATCAATTAACGACCCACGAAGAGCACCATCTTGCCGACCAATTAGCGTAAACATATAGGCAGTCTGTGCCGTTAAATCTCTAGATATTGGCACCTCCATACCCCCTGTCTCATTCAGAACAGAAGCACGTACACCTATCCCGAAGGTGCTACATCCCTTCATCGCCACTACATTTACATTGCTAATTGTTACATTGTCCCCAATGTCGTATCTCGAAATAACATCATGGACGTGATCAATGCAGACACCATTGCCGATCTTGCATTCATTAATACTTGCCGACCTAATGCCATTCTGTACAGCAATGCCGTACTCATTCACCCTACTACCCGATAAGTCGCCGATCTGACAACTCCCTGAAAATTGTACATCTCTACAGCTCTCCGGGTCAAAAGTCTCTGCGACCTTTACCAATCCCCATTGCTCCGAGCGGCAGTTATTTTTTTCTAGTACTGCCACCTCGGAGCGAGTAAGTGTTCTCATAGTATTTATGTTGTTTGTGTGTAAAAATCAGAGCTCGGTCAAAACCTCATCCAGCTCCTTTCTCTTAAAGGGCAGAGTATTCGGATCTACCTCAGGGTAGCCTATCGCTAAAATGCTGATAGGACGGCGTGCATTTACATCTAAGCCAAAAAGCTCGCAGCACTTAGGGCGGTCAAAATTGCAAATCCATAGGCTTCCAACCCCTTCGGACCATGCCTGAAGCATCATGCTAGTAGTAGCAATGGCACAGTCGGTATACAGCGAAGTATCCCCCACACCATCAGGGTAGGTCCAGCACTGATCTACCTCACCGGTGATGAGTACATAGGCATAGGCCCCTTGTACCCATTCCCTATCGTAGCATGCCCAAATCTTCTTTCTCGCCTCTTCACTCCGAATGAGATAAAAATGCCATGGTTGTCGGTTGCATGCCGATGGGGCTATATGACCCGCTTCTATAATCCTTTCCAACGTCTCATACGGGACCTCCTTCTTAGCGTCAAATTTTCGGATCGAGCGTCGTGTCCGCAATAGATCAAGCATATTGTCCATAGGTGTTATTTGTTTTTGGTTTGTCATGAAATAAGAAATAAAACGCAATGGTAATAATTAGAGCATAGGTGGCAAAGATGAACCACGAATTGGGGTATCCATATCCATCTACCACCCAACCAGCTACATACGATCCAATAAAAGAGCCAAAACCATTGGTCATCATCAGGAATACCCCCTGAGCACTGCTACGAATACTAATGTCGGTATTCTGGTCTACGTAAAGAGAGCCCGAGATATTGAAAAAATCAAAGGCTACTCCATACACAAGCATCGAGAGAATGAGGAATATAACCCCGCTCCCGGGGTCACCTAAACCTAAAAAGCCAAACCGCAGTACCCAAGCGAAGAGACTGATCAGCATCACCACCTTGATCCCAAAACGCTTTAGGAAAAAGGGGATGAGTAAGATGCAAAGTGCCTCAGATATTTGCGATAGTGAGATAAGGGTACTCGAGTACTTCACTCCAAAACTATCGGCATACTCTGCCATACTTCCAAAGTGATTCACCAAGTAATCATTGGCAAAGCCGTTGGTGATCTGTAAGCAGATCCCTAGCAACATACTAAATATAAAGAATACAGCCATCCTTCGTTCCTTAAATAGCCTAAAGGCTTCGAGACCTAGCTTTGCTACAAGTCCTTTACTAGAAGAGCTTGCTACCTTGACGATAGGGGTGGGCTTGAACGTAAGCATATAGAGTGCCAGTGCAAAAGAGAGCCCAGCAGAGATGTATAGCTGTACGTGAGTAAGTTTGGCTCCAGTCCAATCTACAATCAGCATCGCCACAATAAACCCAATGGTGCCGAATACTCGGATGGGGGGAAAGTGCTTTACGGCGTCAAGATTCGCCTCTCCCAACTTACTATACGCCACAGAATTGGTGAGCCCAAGAGTAGGCATATAAAAGCAGACACTCAAGAGGATAAAGCTGTAAAGACCTGCATAATCCACCCTCTGAGCTGCATAGATCATCAGCACTCCTGCAAATAAATGACACAAGGCGATTAGTCGCTCCGCTGGAATCCACTTATCCGCCACAATACCCATCAATGTGGGCATAAAAATAGAGGCAATTCCCATAGTCGCAAAGAAACTACCTATCTGTAGCCCCGTAAAGTGTAACGTTCCCCCTAAGTAAGCACCTAGTGAAATCAACCATGCTCCCCAAACTGCAAATTGCAGAAAGTTCATGATGATCAGTCTCAGCTTCAGTGCACCATTATCTCTTCCCATAAACTAGTTATCTATATGCCTGAATGGCATTATTCCATACATTCATTCAAAAAATTATCACTACGCATGTCACTTATCAGCTGAATCATGGCTTCCCTATTAGGGCTTTGCATCTCCACAAGAGGCAACCGTAGGTTTTCATCCAGTAGTCCAAGCTCAGCCATGGCACACTTCACCCCAGCTGGGTTGCCATCGATAAAAAGGAGGGTGAAAAGCTCCTTAAAGAAGTGATGTATCTTAAGAGCTTTATCATACTGCTTCTCCTCAATCAAGTGCACCATCCGTCCAAACTCACGCGGAAAGGCATTGCCAATCACCGAGATCACCCCATCCACACCCATCGTCATAAGAGGGAAAGTAATAGTATCATCGCCTGCTAGCACAAAAAAGCCCTTTGGGCGCTGCTTAGATACAGCATCAATTTGGCCTACGATACCGCTCGCCTCTTTAATCCCAATGATATTTGGGCAATCATTAGCTAGCCGAATAGTGGTGGCAGGCAACATATTCACTGAGGTGCGAGCTGGTACATTATAGAGCACAATGGGCAATGGAGAGGCCTCTGATACCGCCCGGAAGTGTTGGTACAGACCCTCTTGCGACGGCTTATTGTAGTAGGGGCATACCACCAATACTGCGTCCACGCCATCCCGAGGCATACTTCTTAGGCGATCGATCACCCTTAGTGTGCCATTATGCGACACTCCTACCACCATTGGCACCCTACCATTATTCACGTTGGCGCAAGTGTGGATAATCCTGTCTTGCTCCTCCTCGCTCAAGGTTGGAGTCTCTGCAGTAGTGCCCAAAACTACCAAGAAATCGGCACCACTCGCTATCTGTCGCTCTACTAGACGCTCCAGTACGTCATAGTCTACACTTTTATCTTGCTTGAAGGGAGTGACAAGGGCAGTACCAAGACCCCTCAAATATAAACGCTCTTTCGTACGACTCATATAAAAAATGTAATCTATCCTTCTCCCCATAACTGATAAGCAAACTTATAAATAAATTTTGAGATCGGTGCTCTATACAACCTAAAAAATCACATGGTTATCTATTAGTGGTGGGCACTATGAGGGCTCTTATTTGTCGGGCATGTTTGGCGCCAGAGCTATTCTTATCCCCATGGAACGCTCACTTTCTAGAAATAAATGCCACGAAACGGAGTGAAAATTTAGCAATAATGGGGTTCCCGAAACTTCATTTGCAACCGACTGGAATTCAGGGTTATACAAAGGCACTTATTGAGATGCAACTAAGCAATCGGCGAGTTGCAAC
>NZ_KV820675.1:126360-142898 GCF_001815465.1 Porphyromonas sp. HMSC077F02
TTGCTTAGTTGCATCTCAACTTTTACCCTACTAGTATAGGGGTTTTATGGAGGGCAAGAGATGGCATCTTTGTCCTATAAATAATGTGGTTCAATAGACAAGGGGTCGAATGGTAATTGATGATTTTTCTGTCAATACTCATATACACCGTATATATAGATCAGATTTATATGGGTAACTGAGGGCTATAAAATAGGGGCTCTACCCATAAAGTATGAGGGAAAACTGTATTTTCTGCTTGAAAACTATGTGTGAATACCTATTTATTGGTATCTTTGCTGTGGCGAATAATTAACTAATCATTAAGAAACAATCATTTTTATTATGGCACATTTTATTCAAGACTCATGCATCGCTTGTGGAAGTTGTATTGACGAGTGTCCTGTAGGGGCAATTTCTGAGGGTGATATCTACTCTATTGATGCCGATACTTGTATTGATTGTGGTAATTGTGCAGAGGCTTGTCCTACTGACTCAATTATTGCTCAGTAATAAGGACGAATAACTTGCAAAACAGATGTGCGGTGGTAGCAAAAGTCTACCATCGCGCATTTTTTTGTTTTTAGTGGTTAGCTGGTACCAGATTAAGTATCTACTCCTTCACAATATGAGACAGTTGCACGAAGGCGATCTGCTGCGCCTAGGCTTCCGTAAGGATGCCAAGGTACATAATGTTGCTTTAGGAATTCGCCAACGGTCACGTACGTGAGTACGCTCCCTTCGGTCTTATCCTCAGTGCCTATTTAGGTACCTTGGCACCCTAACGGTTGCCTTGCATCTCATCCTTCGTGCAAAGTATCAGCACATTTGCTTCAAATGTGCGAGAATGGCACTTCGTGCAAACATTCTCAATATGTATGTTTTGGAACCTATTTTGCGAATAATCTCGTGTAACTTGCGTAAAAAGAGGTATCTTTGCGAAAGTTTAACTATTCTAAGAAGAATTATAAGTCATAAAGTGAATCTATACTTACTATTGAATCAAAATGAAACGTATAAGCTCTAAACTATGGAGAGGGCGATCTTCTCTGTTAGCAGTGACTATAAGCGCACTAGCCTTAACTACTTATGCCAATGAACCAGTTAACCTAGGACCTACTCCTTTGGACTCAGTGTGGATGCAATATTCACTAGAGGATGTAGTGGTAATGGGGATTAAGGAGCAGTCTAAGCTTCGCGTTGAACCGATTAGCTCTACCTCGTTGGGAGTTGAGCAACTACAGGTTCGGAATGTCAATAGTGTGAAGGAGGTGCTTGGAATGGTGCCCAACTTCATTATGATTGATCGTGATACTCCTCATACCTCTTCGGTATTGGTGCGTGGTATTGGCTCGAAGCTACAACCCGCGGGGGTGATGTATGTGGATGGTATTCCTCACTTTGAGAAGTCGACATTTGATCTTTCCTTAAACGACGTAGAGCAGCTAGAGTTTCTTAGAGGACCACAAGGCACTACCTTTGGTAGAAATGCCATTGGCGGAGTGATCTTGATGCAGACTCGTTCACCATTTAAGTACCAAGGGAATAAAGTTAGAGTGGGCTACGGTCGTTTCAATGAAGTGCGTGTAGATGCGTCTCGACTAGCTCGGGTGGGTACGCACTGGGCTTACTCTATTGCAGGTAACTATCAGCATCTAGGGGGGTATCTCGTAAATAGTTTTGATGACTCAAGTGCCGATAAAGCCGATAAGGGCGGAGTGAATGCCAAGCTGGAGTACTCTCCTAATGAGAATACACTCTATAGGCTCACTCAGAGCGTAGACTATGTAAAGCAGGGTGCCTTTACCTATGGTACTGTAGATATGGAGACGATGAAGGTGCCTACGATTAGTTTGGATCACCCTAGTGAGTATACTCGCCTGATCTACGATGGTGGCCTTTCTGCGTCCTACCACAGTGATCAATTTTTGCTCAAAGGGCAGCTCTCTTCGCATATCGTGAATGCAAGCTATGATGTGGATCAAGATGGTTCTCCTAAAGACCTTTACTATGCTTTACAAAAGGAGAAGCAGCGTCTCTTCTCACAGGAGCTCTCTATGATTGGTAAAAATGAGGGTTGGTACAATTGGAGCTTTGGCCTTTTTGCATTTGAACAGCAGATCAATAGGGATGTGGATGTGACGATAAATAAGCCTAAGTCGGTGCTCATCAAGCGTTTGAATGATCAATTTACTTGGGGCGCAGCACTTTATCACCAGAGTAAGTTCTCTCTTTCGGAGGAGTTTAAGATAGAAGCGGGTGTCCGTGTTGATTACGAGAAAAGCCGACTAGCGTATTCGGAGGATAAAAATGGCAAGAAGTCGGAGAGTGATAATTCTCTTCCTTTCGTCCAAGTAAGTCCTAAGGTCTCTTTTCAGTACTTTATAGTGCCAGACTTTCAGGTCTATGCTACTGTAACTAAGGGGTATGTGACGGGAGGCTTCAATACTGTCTATGTGGGTACTGAAAATCGCTCTTACGATGCCGAGCATAGCTGGAATTATGAGGTCGGTGCTAAGGGTGAGATCATTCCTGGTAGATTGACGACAGAGTTGGTGGCCTTTGCGGTGACAACGCGAGATAAACAACTGAGTAAAATAATTCCTGTAACAGGCCAGGTTACCTATAACGCAGGTGCTTCTAGAAGTATCGGTCTAGAGGCTGCACTGGATGCTCAGCTGACTAAGCAATGGGGGCTCTCGGCTTCATACGGTTTTACTAATGCGAAGTTTACTGACTATGTAACGGATAAGGGGATTGACTTTGGGGGTAAATATCTCCCCTTTGTGCCAGAGCATACATTGGCAGTGAATACGCAATATCGGATTCCTTTCAAGGGTCAGTTGCTAGATAGTGCTACTATCCACCTCGGTTATAGAGGTATCGGTGATATGTATTGGCATGAGGATAATAAGGTAAAGCAGGACTTCTACCAGCTCCTAGATGCGTCTCTATCTTTTAAGCGTGATGGATTTACTTGTACACTTTGGGGTACCAACCTATTGAATAGCTACTACTTAGGCTACTTCTACACCCAAAGTGGAAGGAATATGGGTAAGCCAGGTGCACCTCTTAAAGCTGGGGTGACTGTAGAACTCAACTTCTAAGGCTAAATGGGGCGACAAAAGTCTTACAACCTATTCACCTTCTTTTCGCTCTACATTGCGCAATCGGTGCCGATGAGCTTCTTTGCCGCAGTATTACCAATACTTATGCGGCAAGGAGCTTATTCGCTCACCGCTATTGCGCTCATTAAGCTGATTAAGATTCCGTGGATTATTAAATTCCTTTGGTCGCCATTGGTGGATCGGCATACTAAGGAGGTGCTGGACTATAAGCGGTGGATTGTGGTCTCGGAGATACTCTATGCTTTGATTATTTTAGTAGTGGCACTTCTTAAATTGGATACTACTCCAATCTTGGTCATAGGGTTGATTTTTATTGCTTTCCTGATGTCGGCGACTCAAGATATTGCTACCGATGCGCTGGCGGCTCGCTCTTTTCTCCCTAGTGATCGTGGATTGATTAATAGCATGCAGTCGATGGGCTCCTTTGCCGGTAGTATGGTGGGTAGTGGGGTGCTATTGGTGCTCTTTCACAAACTGGGGTGGCACCATATGTTGCCTTGGGTGTCGCTCTTTGTTTTAGTTGCCCTGATCCCACTTTTGCAGAATAAGGGAATTGAGCTTCAACCAACAGCCGAAAAGGAGCGTCCTATAGCACGACCTAAGGATATGCTCACCTTCTTCACGCAGAAGGGGATCTACAAGCATGTCATTTTTCTACTCCTTTTTTACACTGGTATCATCGGTCTGCTTTCCAACCTTCGCCCTATGATGGTGGACTTTGGATATGAGATGAAGGAGATTGGTTTTATCGTGGGTATCTGTGGTACCGCTATGGGTATTCTAGGCTCTTTTTTATCGGGTCTCGGGGTAAAGTATCTGGGTCGAAAGTGGATGAGGCGACTTGTGTCGCTACTGATTGTAGGTACCTCTACGCTCTTTTTAATCACCTATAATGGAGGTCTCCTTGGACAGCATACCCCCTTTATATTTGTGGCTATTGGGTCGGTATGGCTTACCTATGGGATGGCTTCCACTTTGGTCTATACTACTAGTATGGACTTGGTGCGATCGGGTAGGGAGGGAACCGATTTTACCCTCCAAATCGTGGTGACTCACTTGAGCTCTATGCTCTTCTCTATCTCCTTTGCCCGTGTGGCCGATGTGACTGGGTACCAAGGTCTATTTACCCTTTCACTAGTAATGGGGCTACTCACAACGCTATATATATGGTTTTACAATCCAAAGAAAGTAATAGATGAATCCGCTATTAGATAAGTACAATCGTCCTGTTCCGAGGTATACTAGTTATCCCCCTGCCAATTTCTTTCATGCTGGTGTCGGAGAGCGAGATTTCTTGGAGGCTGTGGAGCAGTCTAATGATGAGGTGCCGTCGCTTCTCTCTTTTTATATCCACTTTCCTTACTGTGAACAGAAGTGTTTTTATTGTGGCTGTAATTCTTACCTGAGATGTAAGGAGGAGGATGACGATGTCTACTTTGAGGCGGTGCTGAGTGAGATAGATAGGGTGATTGAGCGAATTGATAGCTCTCGTAATATTGCACAGATACACTTTGGCGGAGGAAGCCCGAGCCTTGCGGATCCAAGACTTTTGGGTAAGGTGATGGATAGATTGATCTCTCGCTTTGCGGTGATTGAAAAGCCAGAGATTGCTATTGAGTGCCACCCTAGTCACTTGACACGTGAGGGGTATGAGGCGTTGCTTTCTCTTGGCTTTACAAGGGTGAGCTTGGGGGTGCAGGACTTTAATCCTGAAGTACTTAAGGTGGTTCATCGCATGCCACCCCTCCTCCCGATAGAGGAGGTGCAAAGGATTATGTCGGGCTATGGAGTGCCCCTTAATCTGGATTTTATCTATGGCTTGCCACTGCAGACGGTGGAGAGTTTTGAGGAGACTATCAAGCGAGCCATTGCTTTGCACCCTAGTCGGCTAGTCACCTTTTCGTATGCACACGTCCCATCAATGTTCCCTGCCCAAAAGATCTTAGAGCAGAGGGGATTACCCTCTTCGGAGGTCAAGGAAGAGATGTATCAGCGTGCTAGGAAACTGCTCCTAGATAGTGGCTATCTACAGATAGGATTGGATCACTTTGTCCTTCCTTCGGATGAGCTTCATCAAGCGGCGGTGGAACGAACACTACACCGCAATTTCCAGGGGTACTGCACACGTCGTACCACAGGGCAGGTCTATGCTTTTGGAGTGTCGGCTATCTCACAGCTTACTTCGGGATATGTGCAGAATACCAAGGATATTCCTACTTACCTTAAGACCATCAAGTCGGGTCACCTACCTATTGATCGTGGTCTGCTGCTTACTAGGGAACAAAGAATTATTCGAGAGGTGATCACCACCTTTATGTGCAATGAGCGCATCTCGTGGAGCGACCTTGCCCAAAGACTTCAACTAACTCCAGAAGAGGTGAAGGGGGCAACTGCTTTTAATGAAAAAGAGATGGAGGCGATGGCACTAGATGGCTTGATTTTACTCTCTGATGATGAAGTGCGTATGGCGACTCCAGGCTCCCCGCTTCTTCGTTATGTCGCTTCTCGTCTTGACCCTCTCCAGAGTGAAGGTGGTAAGATCTACTCCAAACCAGTCTAAGGCACCACCCTATTAAAGTCGGCTTAATAGCGTTTTTATGGATTTGAAAAAAGTGATGTGGAGATGAAAGCAAAGAAAAAGAGACAACAAGGTGGGCACCCACAACGTGGCAAGGACCGTTTGAGTAAGCAGAGCAGAGGTGAAGATAATGAGAAGACCATAGCTGAATTGATGAAGAGGAAGCGAGAGCTGGAGGAGCAGCTCTTTAGGCAGACTGTTTGGACTGAAGCGTTGGAAGAACTGATAAATGTTGCCGAAGAGAACTTCAATATTAAGATAAGAGACGAATCTTTCAAAAGAAAGTAGTCGTTTGTAATCATCAAGATTAACACAGAGTATTGCTATCGCTGATTTAGAGCCTTGTTACAAAAAAGTCTCAAATGAGGATTTTTTTTGTGCAACAGTCTCAAGACGAACCTAATCACATACGACGCTATGGATGTAAAGATGAAAACCTAGTATTAAGAAGTTTCGTGTACTTGAAACATTGAATTTGGCAGTGAGAAAGGATGAGTGTGATTCACTTTAAGATTATTATTGGCGAGATAAATGATGATATCTATTGCATGTGATTGATGAGATATGAACGACGAAGGTACTCCTCAATAGCGACGATAAACTTGTAATAGCTTGCATTGAACCTCCATCCGTAAAAGTAATTTGAACCTACAGGTCAAAAAATATTGGTGGATATTTGGTGGATTAAAAATTTATTGCTACCTTTGCAGAGCAAAATCAAAAGGATACTTTCTTTGAGAGTTAGACTTTTTTGCGGCTGTGGCGTAATTGGTAGCCGCGCTAGACTTAGGATCTAGTGGAGCAATCCGTGGGGGTTCGAGTCCCTTCAGCCGCACACTATACGTGTTGTTTTTACGTTTTAGTAGATTGTAAGTTTTTGGTTTTGGTTGCTCTGAGATGTTTCATCCCAGAGCTCTTTTTATGCCTTCTTATTAACGAGGTGCTATTGAACTATCTGGTTTTGCCTATAAACATTTAGGTTACGATGTTATCTTTAATGTGCTATTGTGGATGTGCTAAGATGGGTTTGAGAGATAAAAGATGAGCTGAGAGTGGGCTATATGCCATTCTCAGCTCATATTTTGTTTTAGTCCTTAGGGTGGCTTTATAGGTTGGATTGGATTGCTACGGCCATCTCCTTCATCTTTTCGGGATCGGGGTTAGGTACTTTGTGATTGAAGTCCATATCCTTCTCCTTCTGTATTGGAATCAAGTGTATGTGTGCGTGAGGCACCTCCAGCCCCATTACTGCCATCCCGACGCGATTGCAGCTAGTTGCCTTCTTAATCGCAGCCGCCACCTTCTTTGCAAAGAGTATCATTTCCGATAGCTCTGCATCCTCTAGGTCAAAGAGGTAATTCTCCTCTCGCTTTGGCACCACTAGAGTGTGTCCGTATTGTACAGGGAAGGCGTCTAGGAAGGCACAGAAGCGCTCGTCCTCCGCTACAATGTAGCCAGGAATCTCTCCTTGTATGATTTTCGTGAATATCGTTGCCATAGATCAATTAGCTTATATGGTAATCTCTTCAATCTTAAACGTCACAATACCTGCGGGCACTTGTATCTCTACCACATCTCCCACCTTTTTGCCGATCAATCCCTTAGCTATCGGGGTGGAGATAGCCATCTTTCCTTTGCGGATATCGCTTTCGGTGTCGGAGACAATGGTGTAGGTCTTCACCTGATTATTGCTCATATTGCGAATGGTTACGGTGTTGAGCATCTGTACCGTCTCCGTGCCTATCTTTTTAGTGTCAATGATACGGATATTCTGTAGCTGCATTCTCAGCTGTGCAATCCTATCTTCTAGAAGTGCTTGTTTCTCCTTAGCGGCAGAATACTCTGCATTTTCAGAGAGGTCACCCTTGTCGCGTGCTTCGGCAATAGCCTGTATCACCTCTGGTCGTTCTATCTCCTCTAGCTTTCTGATCTCTTCAAGGAGGTTTTGGTATCCCTCCTCAGTCATATAGATGTAATCCATAAGTATCTCTATTTCTTAGTCCCTCTAATGGTAAAAAACAACAACTCCAAGCAAGGGGCACTCTCGTCCGCCTAACATGGAATCGCTACTACAAAGACCCTATCAAGGGTTAAAGTAATCTCTTCTCTCTAATCTTATATTACTACGTTCTCTCAATTAGTTAACTGCTACAAAGGTAACCTCTTTTGAGGACTGTGCCAAATATTTACTCTTAAATTCCCATTTTCTGTTTCGGCACGTAGGTATACATGTAGTGCAAAAATACCTACAATTAGGTATTGAGGTTCTCTGATAAAGAGGTTACTTTTGTATCTAATTAAATACTGATCAATGAGACTATCTGAACTACATACGGGTGAGAGGGCAATTATTCTAAAACATCATACCGATAAGGCGTTTCGAAAGCGGTTGATGGAGATGGGGTTTATACCAGGCGAGGAGATTTTGGTGGTAAAAAATGCCCCGCTAAAGGACCCTGTAGAGTATCGTATTCTCAATTATGATGTGACGCTCCGACGGAGTGAGGCCAAGCTGATTGAAGTGGACCCACTTCATACTACCGCGGCCCATAGGCGGAAGCAAGGCGAAGGTGCCACTTCTTCGTTTTATCTATCTAAGGGACGTCACAATTCCAATGAAAAACAACGTCCAGAGCAACGAATTCGGGTCGCCTTTGTGGGCAATCCAAATTGCGGTAAGACCTCCCTCTTCAATGCGGCGAGTGGAGCTCACGAGCATGTGGGCAACTATAGTGGCGTGACGGTAGAGGCTAAGACGGCTACATACCGACAGGGAGGTTATACCTTTGATCTGATCGACCTGCCAGGGGCTTACTCTATCAGCTCGTATAGTCCAGAAGAGAAGTACATTAGCCAGTACTTGATGGGCGATGAGCGACCAGATGTGGTGGTCAACGTGGTGGACTCGACCAACTTGGAGCGCCACCTCTATATGACCGCCCAGCTACTTGAGACCAGTATCCCAGTAGTGGTGGCACTCAATATGTGGGATGAGTTGGAAGCCTCTAGTAGTGAGTTAGATACCGAGCAGTTGACTCGCCTGATTGGAGTACCTCTCTGTCCTACCAATGGCCGAACGGGGCGTGGTATAAAGAACCTCTTTGAGCATGTAGCTACGATCTATAACAACCGTTCTCAGGAGCTTCGAGTGGTAGATATTCGTTATCGCCAAGAGGTGGAGACAGCAATTGCAGAGCTGAGCGAGTCACTTAGAGAGCATTGGCAGCAGTTCCCCCAAGTGGTACAAGAGTTGAGGCCACGCTATATGGCTATTAAGTTGCTGGAGGAGGATGAGGCGATGCAAGAGGTAGTTGCCATGCTACCCGATAGAGGTGTAGCCTTGCTACACCAGGTGGCAGAGCTGAATGAGAGGTACGCCAAGCATACCGATAATGATATCCAGCACGATATCACCAATGGTCGTTACGGCTTTGTACGCGGTGCCTTGCAAGAGACTTACCGTACCAATTACGACTCTATCACCGAGCGTAATCGTAAGATCGACCATATATTAACTCACAAGATTTGGGGCTTCCCCATCTTTATTGCGGTTATATTCTTGATGTTCCAGCTCACCTTTATACTCGGCGAATATCCAATGAATTGGATAGAGTCGGGAGTGGCGTGGTTAGGCCAATGGATTGGCGAGCTGATGCCAGAGGGGATGCTCAAGGACCTATTAGTAGATGGTGTAATTGCTGGAGTAGGGGGTGTGCTCGTCTTCCTGCCTAATATCGTGATTCTGTATCTATGCCTTGCCATTATCGAGGATACCGGCTATATGGCTAGGGCCGCCTTTATTATGGACCGGCTGATGCACCTGATAGGATTGCATGGAAAGTCCTTTATCCCGCTTGTGATGGGTTTTGGCTGTAACGTTCCTGCGGTGATGGCTACACGTACCATAGAGAATCGTAATAATCGTCTCGTGACGATGCTGATTATCCCCTTTATGAGTTGTAGTGCCAAGCTGCCAGTCTACCTATTACTTGCTGGGGCTTTCTTCCCCCACAATGCAGGTTTGGTGCTCTTCGTGCTATACTTCTCTGGTATCTTGGTGGCGGTGCTGAGTGCATTGATATTTAAGCGACGCTTCAATACTGCTAAAGAGACCCCCTTTGTGATGGAGCTACCGCCTTACCGTATTCCTACGCTCAAAAGTGTATTACTGCATATGTGGGAGCGGGCAAAGCAATACCTGCAGAAGATGGGAACCGTGATTCTAGTCGCCTCTATCGCTATTTGGGCGTTGAGCTACTTCCCCAATGTTCATAAACTAGAGGAGCCGCAGCAAGATGCTCTTATTGCCCAACATATTGAGAAGGTTAGGGCACAAGAGCAGACCGATTTCGAGGCGATGGATCGTGACCATCAGCTCACCATGGTACAGCAAGAGTACTCACTCATTGGTCGCTTAGGACACGCCATCCAGCCTGTCTTTAAGTGGCATGGGTACGATTGGAGAATGAGCGTTTCGCTCCTCACAGGTGTGGCTGCAAAGGAGATCGTAGTGAGTACCATGGGCGTACTATTTACTGGTGATGGCGATAATGAGGCACTCCTTTCGAGTAAACTACAGAATGCCACTTACCCCGATGGGTCCAAAGTCTTAGACCCTGTGATAGCCCTTTCGTTTATGATATTTGTGCTGGTCTATATCCCTTGTATCAGCACGGTAGTAGCCATTGGTCGGGAGAGTGGGCGATGGAGATATGCCCTCTATAGTACTCTCTACTCCATCTCTGTGGGGTGGGTATTGGCACTACTGGTATCAGTAGTGGGACATTTGATCATATAAGTTTAGCGAGCTCTTGCCAATTCTAGAATGGCTTCAGCAGCCAACCTCGATGATGGTTGAGCTGTCTGAAGCTTTTCTTTTATCTCCTGGTACTGCTCCAGCATCTTGCTTCGCTTCTCACCCTCCATAGTCAATGGGGCAAGGGCATTCCAGATCTTATCCTCCTTAAATAAACCGCCAAATAGCTCCTGCACCACAGGCTCATCGGCCACAAGATTTACGAGTGAAATATAGGGGGTTGTAAATAGATGCTTAAAGATAAAATTGGCTAGGTAACCCGCCCTTTGGGCATAGCAAACCACCTGAGGCGTGCCAAGAAGTGCTGTCTCAAGCGTGGCAGTGCCACTTGTGACCAGAGCAACCCTTGCCCCTTTCACTACCCGATAGGTATCGTCAAAGACCAGCTCCACCTCCTTCACTCCCTCTAGAAGGGGTGCATAGACCTCTCTAGGCAAGCTACTCGTGCCAGCTATCTTGATATGAAGGTCGGGAAAAGAGTTAGCTACCTGTAGCATCGTTGGTAGGTTCTGATTCACCTCCGAGCGTCGACTACCTGGCAATAGAGCAACGTAAGGAGGGCAGTCAGTGGCTTCGTAACTGCTCAAAAACTGCTGAACTTGCTCTAAGGTAGGATTGCCAATATACTTTACCTGGTCCAACTGCTGTTGCTGGAAGAAAGGTATCTCAAAGGGAAAAATGGAGAGAATAAGGTCTGTATCTGTACGAAGTCTCTTGATTCGTCCCTTCTTCCACGCCCATACCTTTGGAGGGATGAAATAGACGATTTTTGTCTGTGGAAGCTGTTTGCGTACAAAGGGCAATACATACTGAAAGCAGAAACTGGCATAGTCGGTGCAGATAACCACATCTGGACGGGTGTTGATCAGTGCCGTTTGGAGTGCCTTCCCCGCCTCGCGGATGGTGCCGATATTCTTTGCTACATCCACAAAGCCCATAAAGGCGAGGTGCTCCGAAGCGATCACACACTCACCACCCACCTCTCTCATACGTGGGCCTCCCATAAAAGTAAAAGAGGCTGAGGGGTCTAGACTCCTCAGCTCTTTCATTAATCTTGATGTGTGGAGGTCTCCACTAGCCTCACCTGCGACCAGAAAGTAGTTCATTACTCGTCCCAGTGCTTTATTTGTTGGATAAATTCGTAGTCCGTCACATCAATATTGCAAGGAACGATCGTGGCATACCCCTTCTTCAGGAGCTGGATATCCCAGTTTTGATTGATCGGCTCCGCCAGTTTAATACTTCCCGACAGCCAGTAGACATCTCTACCTGTCGGAGTGGTTTGGCAGACATATTCATTGACATACTTACCATCGGCTTGGCTGCAAACCTTTAGCCCCCTCACCTCAGGCACATTGGGGACATTCACATTGAGGTAGACCCCCTTCGGGATCCCCTCCTTCAATATCTTACGAGCAATCGTGCGGGCAAAGCGACAACAGTCCAAGTAATCACTCTCCTGATCTCCTTGTAAAAGCGAGATAGCAAAGGAGGGAATGTTGAAAATAGTTCCCTCAATCGCCGCACCTAGGGTACCAGAGTAGTTCACGGCAATACCCTCATTTCCACCATGATTGATGCCCGCTACCACTAGATCGGGGAGGGTGGGGAGGATCTCATTCAAGGCGAGCTTCACACAGTCAGCTGGCGTGCCACTGCAGCTGTAAATCGTCAGACCTGGCTCCGTCTCCACCATATTGAAGTGGATTGGTATCGAGGAGGTGATGGCGCTAGAGGTACCACTCCGAGGACCATCGGGTGCCACCACCACGATATCCCCGAGGTCTCTCAACGCGGTATAGAGCTCCTCAAGCCCCTTGGCAAATACCCCGTCGTCATTACTCACCAGTATCAGAGGCCTTTTGCTAATCATTGTACTGGTATCTCTAGTAGTTTGATATCAAAAATCAGCGTAGAGTAGCCAGGAATCTTATTGTATTGGGTATAGGCACCATAGCCTAGCTGGTAAGGCACTACCACCTCCCAATGATCCCCTACATTCATCATCTGTAGGGCATACTGCACCCCAAGTACTAGTTTGTTGACAGGGCTAGTAATCTCCCCCTTCTCCTGAAATATCTCACCTGAAATAAAGCGACCACTCAGCTCCATCTTCACCGTACTCTCCTGATATGGATAGCTAGGATTCTGCTCCTTCGAGCCTTCAAGAACCTTGTAGTAGATATGGTAATTTGTATTGAGGAAGTTACTCTCCGTATACCCCTTTTCCACCGCCTTCTCTATGAAAGCATCATTCTCCTTCTTGTAGTTACTCTCCTCCATTGGCTGCTCTACATTGCAGCTAGAAAGCGAGAGAAGTAGGGCGCCCAATACCACTATCCATAGTTGTATAAGGGGAAGGTTTAGTACTCTCTTCATAATCTATTTATATTTTCTTGAGCAATGACTGCATACTCACACTCTCCTCAATGATATGGCGAAGTTCACCGATCTCCACACGCTCCTGCTCCATAGAGTCGCGGTGGCGGATCGTCACCTTGCCATCCTCGATACTCTCGTGATCCACGGTTACGCAGAATGGAGTCCCGAGTGCATCCTGTCTACGGTAACGCTTTCCGATAGAGTCCTTCTCATCATAATCACAAGGGAAGTGAAACTTCAGGTCGTCAACGATCTGCTGTGCTAGCTCTGGAAGACCATCCTTGCGTACCAATGGTAGTACCGCTACCTTCTTAGGCGCCAAAGCAGCTGGCAAACGAAGTACCACACGTACCTCACCATTCTCTAGCTGCTCCTCATCGTAGCAACCAAATAGAATACTGAGGAATAGTCGGTCCACCCCGATAGAGGTCTCCACTACATAGGGTACATAGCTCTCATTAAGCTCAGGATCAAAGTAGCGCATCTTCTTACCCGAGAACTCCTCATGACGCTTCAGGTCAAAGTCGGTACGTGAGTGAATACCCTCCACCTCCTTAAAGCCAAACGACATCTCAAACTCAATATCTGTTGCGGCATTAGCATAGTGAGCTAGCTTCTCATGATCGTGGAAACGATACTTGTTATCCCCCAAGCCTAAAGCCTTGTGCCAGCGTAGTCGACGCTCCTTCCACTTCTCGTACCACTCAAGCTCTGTACCTGGGGCTACAAAGAACTGCATCTCCATCTGCTCAAACTCACGCATACGGAAGATAAATTGGCGAGCCACAATCTCATTGCGGAAGGCCTTACCAATCTGTGCAATACCAAAAGGCACCTTCATACGGCCACTCTTCTGCACATTGAGAAAGTTGACAAAGATACCTTGAGCTGTCTCCGGACGTAAATATACCTTCATAGCACCCTCCGACGTAGAGCCCATCTCAGTGGCAAACATTAGGTTGAACTGACGTACATCGGTCCACTCCTTAGAGCCACTAATAGGATCCACAATCTCACAATCCACAATCAATTGCTTGAGGGCTGTGAGGTCGTTGTCCTCCATTGACTTTACATACCTGCTGTGCACCCCATCATACTCCTCTTGGTATCTGATTACCCTTGCGTTCGTTGCACGGTATTGAGCCTCATCAAAGGCATCGCCAAAACGCTTGCGAGCCTTCTCAATCTCCTTATTGATCTTCGCCTCAATCTTATCTAGATGCTCCTCAATCAGCACATCAGCACGATACCGCTTCTTCGACACCTTATTGTCAATCAGTGGGTCGTTAAAAGCATCCACGTGTCCCGAGGCTTTCCAGATCGTTGGGTGCATAAAGATGGCCGAGTCAATACCTACTACATTGTCATTGAGTAGGGTCATGGCATCCCACCAGTACCTCTTGAGATTGTTTTTGAGTTCTACACCATTCTGACCATAGTCGTATACTGCCCCTAGACCATCATATATCTCCGATGAGGGGAATACAAAACCATACTCCTTGCAGTGCGATATAATCTTCTTAAATATATTGTCAATCTCTTTCTGTGCCATTGTCACCTAATAAATATTTGTTTCTTATTCTTTTACCAACTACAAAGATACACATTTTCCTCCCAAAGTTACTCCTTTGGTACCTCGTCCTCCTCTTTTCGGGTGATAATAGTATCATCAATAGGCGTTTTGAGCGAAATAAAGTAGAAGAGCGCCATGGTGATGATATGTGCCACGATCCAGTAGACATGGTCCACTCTGATAGGCACCACGGGATTGTAGAGCAGACCAACCAGTGCCATGAGGCACATCAAGAGGGTCACCGCCTTTTTCTCGCGATAGCTGCGGAATACATAGTAAAAAGCACCACCGCAGATGAATACTTGGCAAACACTCTCAAGGAAGGGAATGTGAATCCGCTCAATGAAGAGCAACACCAATGCCGATAAGGCAAATACCAGGTAAAGTGACTTGTTATTCATCTTCTAGTTTCAGTCCTTCGTAAAATAGATTGAGTAGCTTATTAGCCCCCACAAACGAACTCATTTTATCCTCCAAAATCGCACGCTCCACCCTAGGAAGCTCCTCTTGGATTGCAGGATTGGAGTAGAAGCTATTTTTAAGGGCTTCATTGATACTCTCGTACATCCAGTACTTTGTCTGCTCATTGCGGTGGCGGTAGAAGTAGCCATTATCCTTTACAAAGGCTATGAAGCGATCAATCATGCTCCACACCTCGTCGATCCGTAGGTCGTAAAACCCAGAGTAGGTGAGCACCTCGGGTGTCCAACCACTCTCTGCTGGTGGAAAGAGGTGCAGTGCATTGCGGAAGTGCTGTGCCGCCAGTTCTGCTGGCTTAATATTGTCGCCATCTGCCTTGTTGATCACAATGCCATCAGCCATCTCCATAATTCCACGCTTAATCCCTTGCAGCTCATCGCCAGTGCCAGCCAGCTGTATCAAGAGGAAAAAGTCGACCATCGAGTGCACCGCCGTCTCCGACTGACCTACACCCACCGTCTCTACAAAGATGGTATCAAAGCCAGCCGCCTCGCAGAGGATAATGCTCTCGCGAGTTTTGCGGGCTACACCGCCTAGCGAGCCAGCCGAAGGGCTAGGGCGGATAAAGGCATCCTCCTCCTTCGAAAGCCGCTCCATACGAGTCTTATCACCTAGGATACTCCCCTTGGATCGCTCGCTCGAGGGGTCAATGGCAAGTACTGCCAACTTATGTCCCCCTTTTACCACATGCATTCCAAAAGCATCAATAGAGGTACTCTTACCAGCTCCTGGCACGCCTGTGATGCCAATGCGTACCGATTTGCCAGAATAAGGGAGGCATCGCTCGATCACCTCCTGTGCCTTTTGTCGATGTTCGGGCAAACGACTCTCCACTAGCGTCACCGCTTGTGAAAGCATTGCTCTATCGCCCGCCAAAATACCCTCCACATACTCATCTGTAGAGAGCAGACGGCGACGGCGTGGTTTGAAATACGGGTTGACAATCGGGGCATGGTTCACACCACTATTCACCTGTAGCCCTTTGTAATCACCAGAGTTTTCGGGGTGTTGATAGCTCATATAGTTTCTATTTATTGCGTTACTACTCACAACAAAGGTACCAAATAGCCACAAGATTAACCACCCCTCCACCCAGATATTATAGGGGTTACGCATTAGAAAGTTCTTACCGGAGAATGTTGCACGAAGTGCCATTCTCGCACATTTGCCGCAAATGTGCTGAGACTTTGAACGAAGGATGATTCAAAATGTGCTGAGACCTTGTACGAAGGATGAGATGCAAGGCGCTGAGGATGAGGGCGAAGGGAGCGTACTCACGTACGTGACCTAGACCGAATTCCGAAAGCAACGCAGCAGATCGCCTTCGTGCAACAGTCTCTACCGTATGGATTTTAGCGGGGTGTCTATGAAAAGGGACCCCGGCTGAGGGGTCCGTGTTAAATAGGCACAGGTCAAGGCACGCAGTGCCGAAGACCTGTGTGTAACGATGCGTAAAATACCCTTACGACCCCGGCCGAGGGGTCGGGACATCCTATCTCCAGGTCTGACCCCTCAGCCGGGGTCAAGGAGGTGGTGAATATGCTCTTACTTACACACAGGTCGTTCGAGGCTAACGCCCCTCCGACCTGTGCCTATTTAAGA
>NZ_KV820675.1:142998-144581 GCF_001815465.1 Porphyromonas sp. HMSC077F02
TAGTTGCAACTCGTCAATTGCTTAGTTGCATCTCAATTTTTCCTCTATACCAAGACACCCTTTCAGCCATTTCAAAATTTAAAACTAAGATGAGTTTGGAGGAAGGTATAGGTTTTGTGGTGGAGGGGGATTTGGTTACATTTGCGTAGTGACTTTATTGAACTATAATTGAAGATATGAAAAGACTTTATTCTCTCTTGGCTGTGATAGCTAGCTTTTGTCTGCTGTCGTGTGGTAATGATGTGGAAAAGGAGGCTACTCCGAAGGAGGTGATTCGGGTGGCGGTTTTTCAGGGGCATGGAGGTTCGGAAACCTGTGTCTGGGAGGCAAAGGCGGCGGTGGAGATGGATCCATCGCTGGAGTGCCGTTTGCTCACCACTAAGGAGATCAATGAGGGGGCTCTTGCCGATGTGGATGTGTTGGTGGTGCCTGGTGGAGGGGGTAGCCGTCAGTATCTCAACATGGGTGGTGAGGGCCGTCGAAAGGTGCAGGAGTTTGTGGCGAATGGCGGTGGCTATGTGGGAATTTGTGCTGGCGCTTATCTGATCACGGAGACACCTAACTACGCTTGTCTGGCGATGAGTGGTGCTGAGGCACATGACATTGAGCACGATAATCGGGGTAGGGGGATTGCGAAGGTGACGCTGACAAATGATGGGAAAGAACTATTCCCTGAGGTGGCGGAGCAAGACACCTTATATATAATGTACTATGAAGGCCCTGTGGTGTTACCTCGTGAAGGAAGTGAAGTTACTTATCACTCTTATGCAACGATGGAGAGTGATGTGCATGTGGAGGGGAATGCTCCTAGTGATATGACTAATGGCAAGAGTTTCCTCTATATTGCACAGTATGGTAAGGGGTGGACTGCTTCGGTGGTGGGGCATCCTGAGGCAACGCCTGGAATGCAGTGGATGCTCTCTCGGTTGGCTCATAAGGTTTCGCCAAGGCAGATGGCATCGGAGCTTCCAGCTAAGTTTATAGACCCAAGCAAGTTCGGCAAGGAGCTATTGATGACTGAGGAGCGTCGTCAGGCGGAGGGGGAGGCTTTTCAAACCTTCCTTTATGGCGATGAGGAGGCAAAGCTGGCAGCGATCAATTGGCTAATGCAGCACAACTCTTGGGATGCTAAGCGGTGGATCCAAGGCTTGATATTCGATGCCTCTCCTGCTGTGCGAAAGCGTGCTGCAGAGTGGATAGGCTGGGCAATGTACCGCACCTATCTCCCCGACCTAGAGGTGGCGTACAATGTGGAATCCGAACCCGAGGTGAAGCAGGCCATCGGTGATGCGATTGAGCAACTGAAAGTGGAGTAGCGGAGCACCCGGCAGGGTGCCACTCAGCTAGCCCCTGGTCGAGGCTCGCAGAGCCGATGACCGGCGGGATAGGTGTCGATAAATATTATTCGACCCTTGTGGTCGCACTTGGATGAGCTTGTGCGACCACAAGGGTCAATTGATTATATTGAGACTGTTGCACGAAGGCGATCTGCGGTGTTGCTTTCGGGATTCGGGCTAAGTCACGTACGTGAGTACGCTCCCAGCGCCCTTGGTGGGGCCTTGGTGCCCTACGGCACCTTGCCC
>NZ_KV820675.1:144681-169845 GCF_001815465.1 Porphyromonas sp. HMSC077F02
TTCGGCACTATGTGCCTTGACCTGTGCCTATTTAGGTCGGACCTCTGCCGAGGTCCTTACACATAGCCCCTCCCCGATAAAAACCATGTGGTAAGTCTTTTCTAATGCGTAACCCCTGTTTGTGTACACTTTAACTAGGTTTAACTTGAAATATTTTTGTTTCGCCACGGTGAATCGTTATATTTGTCAATCTAGTTGATTTTATAGTGTTTTTGAATTTAGTAGAATAATAAGTAGGATGATTGATTTTATTAGTGATTTATTTAGTGTTGGTCAGACCATTTACCTCACGCAGAGTAATGACGTGGAAATTGGTGGTAAAATAGTTAAGCTTAATAATGACTTTATTGTTATTGAGAGTGAGGATGGGAATGTGATTGGGGTGCGCGATGAGGCTATTAGAAGTTTTTCGAAGGAGCCGGTAAAGAGTCTATCGACCCCTCGGGCGTCTACTCATTCAGAGGGCTACCCCTCAATGAAGTCTGAGCAGGGGTCTTGGAAGCGTGTGCTACCTTTTGAAAAGGGGGCTTCAGTCGATTCTCCGAAGGTTAGCAAGCGATCATTCAGACAATATAAGCCTGGCGATAAGATACCGATAGAGTCTCTAGCGAAGCGAGACCCCTCATTGGCCAATACCTGGCGCAGATCGGAGGAGGATAGGCAAAGATTGCGTGCGTTGAGGGAGAAGGTACAATCGGTCTTTGATGAGATCATGAGCGAGGGTGAAAACTTGGATCAGGAGGTGCCTGCGATTGGGGCGATTGTGGATCTGAAGCCAAGCTATCAATTTGGTTTTATTGATGATGTGGAGACTGGAGAGCGGTATTTCTATAATCGTGGAGATATCGTGGATAGGGATCTGCTTAATATGGTGGGCGAAGGGATTAAGGTGGTTTATTTTAGGGGCTCAAATCACAAAGGTCCTGCCGCGAAGAGCATTCACAGGCCTAATACCATTGGTGGACTATTGGCTATCGCTATGGACTTGGTGAATGAAGAAGACTTTATAAGGGCCAAGATGGTGCTTCAGAATATTCTTTATGCTTACCCTAGTAGCCACTCAGCTACTGCTATGCTGGAGGAGTTATCGGCACAGATGGATAATGGCGTGCCAGGAGCAACAAGCCACAATAATGGTCTCTACATTCAAGCAAGGAAAGCTCTGGAAATGAAAAATTATGACTTGGCGGAAAAGCTTTATCGGGAGTGTATTGAAAAGGGTATCCGCAAAGTGAATAGCATCAAAGAGCTAGCACAGGTCTATATCTCTCTACATTCGCAAGAAAAGGATGAGGCGCAAAAAGAGATGTATAGAAAGAAGGGCCTTGAATTTATAGAGGCACACATAAATGAATTGCCAGAGAAGCCAAGCACTAAGTTTAGCCTGGAAAACATCTATTTTGCCCTTGGAGATTATGAGAAGCATATTGAAGTGGTAGAGGATATCATAGCAGATAGTGGTAAGAATGGAGACTTAGCACAGTATGTTTTTTATCTCAATAAGGCAGCTCAAAGCTATCTAAGGAGAAATGAACTGGATAAAGCACTCGATGCTGCGAATCAGGGGCTTGAGGTGGAGGCGGATAATCTTCACTTGTGCAAAACTAAGATGACTATTGAGGAGGCGATTGCTCATCATAACTCTCTAGCGGAGCAGGACGAGGATAAAGAGAAGGGCGGTGGTTTCTTTGGTCTATTCAGCAGATAAGTTAGGGGATGAAGAAGCCTCATAAGCTGCTTTTGGGGATTGGAGCCCTATTCTTATTGATCGTGGTAGGTCTTTGCACCGCCTATTATCGCTTTACTAGGCAGCCAGCTTTCAATACTTCTAGCGACAAAGCGGTACGGATATTTGTCTATCCAGATGCTTCTTGGAGTGATGTGGTAGATAGTATTGTCGCTTCCACGGATGCCCCTCTCTTAGGTGATCTAAAGCTTCATCTCAAGTGTCGCACTAGTAGTGCGCCTAAGGTGGGGAGCTATACGATTGAGCCAAACATGACGGTGCAAGCACTTTATAACCGCTTAGTACATGGTATGCAGACGCCTATTTCGCTTTACTTCAATTCGTATCGATTGCCAAGTCAATTGTATCGGAGGATGGGAAGTCAGCTAATGATAGATAGCTTGGCGGTGGCACGGGCGATGAATGATACCCTTTTGCTTCGTAGCTTGAATATTCCTGATACTACGTTGGTTTATTACTTAGTTCCAAATACCTATGAGGTGTATTGGGATATCACGCCAGCAGACCTCACAAAGCGTATGGCTGAGGAGAGCCAGAAGTTTTGGAATGCCCAGCGTAGAGCCGAAGCCGACTCACTGGGGCTTACTCCGTATGAGGTGATCACTCTTGCTTCGATCGTACAGGAAGAAAGTGCTAAGGTGGACGAGTACCCAATGATCGCTGGTCTATACATTAATAGGTTGAGGGTGGGGATGCCTTTGCAAGCTGACCCAACGATAAAATTTGCACTGCAAGAGTTTGGCCTCCGTCGCATCTTACATAAGCATCTAAAGGTGGATAGCCCTTACAATACCTATCTCCATAAGGGATTGCCTATAGGGCCGATACGTATACCTACTATGGAGGCTATTGACGGTGTATTGAAGGCATCGGACCATAGCTATCTATATATGTGTGCGAAGGAGGATTTTAGTGGGTATCATAGCTTTGCTTCTACGTACCCTGAGCATCAAAAGAATGCTAGGAAATATGTGGCGGCCTTAAATGAAAGAGGAATAAAATGAAGATAAGAGAATTACTAGATTATTTGGAGGAGAGAGTGCCCTTATCTCAGCAGGAAGGGTATGACAATAGTGGCGTGCAATGTGGCGATACGTCTCAGGAACTCCGGGCGGTGTTGGTGGCCATTGACACGACTGAAGCTGTAGTGGACGAAGCTATTGCAAAAGGGTGTAACCTGATTGTGACGCATCATCCTGCACTATTTCGTAGCGTGAAAAGTATTACTCCAGATTACTACATCAATCGTGTAGTCATTAAGGCAATTAAGCATGACATCGTGCTCTATGCCTCACATACTTCATTGGATAATGATGATGAGGGGGTGAATATATTTTGGGCGCGTAAGATGGGGCTTCAAAATGTAAAGATTTTGTCACCTATCGAGGGAAATCCTAACGTGGGTGCAGGGGTGATTGGTGATTTGCCTAGTCCACGCTCAATAGGTGAAGTGGTAGAGCTGATGAAGGCTTTCCAGCCAATTACTCATGTGGCTCATAGCAAGCCTCTGACCGAAAAGATAAAGAGAGTGGCATACTGTGGGGGTTCTGGAAACTTTTTGATGCCTGTGGCCATCGAAGAAAAAGCCGATATCTTTATTACTGGGGAGGCGAAGTATAATGATTATTATGATGCGGAGGGGGAGATACTCCTTATGACTATTGGGCACTATGAATCGGAATTATTGACGAAAGAGTTGCTAAAAGAGATTATGTCTGAAAAAAAAGGTAACTTTGCAATCTATAGTGCAGAATCGTGTGTCAATCCCGTGCATTATATCTCATAATAATTTGGTAATAGTTATGGCTAAGAAAAAAGAAGAAAGTCCAAAGGAAATATCGGTGGAGGAGCGCCTAAAGGCTCTATATCAGTTGCAAATTGTCTCCTCTGAAATTGATCGTATCCGAACGATGCGAGGAGAGCTTCCAATGGAAGTGGAAGAGCTTGCTGATGACTTAGAGGGCAAGCACAAAAGAAAGGAGCGCTATGAAGATCAAATAGATCAAAATAAGCATAATATTGAGAAGGCTAATGAGAGCATCAGGACTGCCGAAGGAATGGTCGAGAAGTACAAGCAGCATCTTAATGATGTACGTAACGACAAGGAGTATGATGCCATCTCTAAGGAACTCGAAAACTTGGAGTTAGATATTCTTAAGTACGAAAAAGCTATCCGTGAATATCAAGAGGATAACCAGTATATCAAAGAGGATATCGGCGCACTAACTGCAGATATCAAGGAGGTCCAGGAGGTTTATCAAGTAAAGAAGAAGGAGCTAGACGCTATCATCGCCGATACTAAGGCAGAGGAAGAGAAGCTTAGAATTAATGCTAAGTCATTAGAAGAGTTGATTGACCCTCAATTGCTCGCTGCTTTTAAGCGGACCCGCAAATCTACACACAATGGGGTAGCTGTTGCCCCTATTCAGCGTGATGCTTGCTCTGGTTGCTTTAATCTGATTCCTCCACAGCGCGAGATAGATGTTCGTTCGCATAAGAAGATTATTGCCTGTGAGTACTGTGGTCGTGTTTTGATCGATGAAGAGTTGGCTACTGAGGTGGCAGATAACTTCAAGTGATGTGACTATTAATTAGTTGCATTACCATTGAAAAAAAAGGGTCTCGCCAATAGCGAGACCCTTTTCGTCGTATAGTGAAGTTCATCACTGCACAAAGCTTGACCATGGTGAGATGCTAATGCTATCTTCTTCAATGGTGCAGAATGAGTGTATGTAAGCACTAGCAAGTCGGGCATTAGTAATGAGCGGAATATTGTGGTCAATAGCGGCACGACGCAATTTATAACCATTGGTTAACTCTCCAGGAGTAAGGTTTTTATTGATGTTGATCACCAAGTCCACATTTCCACTATGGAGTAATTCAAGAGCCTGAGGGGTACCCTCTTCGCTAGGCCAGTAGCACAATGTACTCTCCACTCCATTTTCCATCAAGAAACGATAGGTGCCTTCTGTTGCGTAGATGGGATAGCCCTTATCCCTTAGAAGTTTGGCTGAGTCGAGTAGCATCACTTTTTGTTTTACGCCACCAGTACTCATCAGTACTCCCTTTTTAGGTATGCGATGACCCACAGAGAGCATTGCTTGTAGTATCGCTTCGTCGGAAGAACGTGCGATACATCCTACTTCGCCAGTAGAGGTCATATCCACTCCTAGTACAGGGTCGGCTTTTTGCAACCTTGTAAAGGAGAATTGAGAGGCTTTAATACCAACGTGATCTAAGTCGAAAGCATTCTTAAGAGGAGCTTGGTATGGTGAACCAATCATTATCTTAGTTGCCAACTCAATCATATTGTAGTTGGAAACCTTGCTTACGAATGGGAAACTTCGGGAGGCTCTTAGATTACATTCAATTACCTTGATATCATTTTCCTTTGCTAGGAATTGGATATTAAAAGGTCCTGAGATATGTAGCTCTTGAGCTATCATCCGCACAATCCTCTTGATGCGTCGAATCGTCTCAATATAGAGCTTTTGAGCAGGGAATTGAATGGTAGCATCTCCCGAGTGGACTCCAGCAAACTCAATATGCTCACTAATGGCGTAGGCAATGAGTTCTCCCTTATCTGCTACGGCGTCTAGCTCAATCTCTTTAGCATTTTCAATAAAGCTGGAGATCACAACAGGATGCTTTTGCGATACATTTGCAGCGAGCTTTAAGAAGCGCTCCAGCTCCTCATCGTTGGAGCAGACATTCATCGCAGCTCCACTGAGTACATAAGATGGGCGAACCAGCACAGGATACCCGACCTCTTTTACGAAGGACTCAACATCCTCAAGAGTGGTGAGCTCTTTCCATGCTGGCTGGTCTATTCCTAGTCGGTCTAGCATCGCTGAGAACTTGTGACGATCTTCGGCATTGTCGATATATTTTGCTTGAGTGCCTAGGATTGGAGCTTGAATAGCATCTAGCTTCATCGCCAGATTATTAGGGATCTGCCCACCAGTAGATAGAATGGTTCCTCGTGGTCGTTCAAGGTCCAAAATATCTTGCACTCTCTCAAATGTAAGCTCGTCAAAGTATAGGCGATCAGAGAGGTCGTAGTCGGTACTAACCGTCTCTGGATTGTAATTGATCATGATGGAGTGTAGCCCTTCTTTACGAATCGTATTCAGTGCTGAAACACCACACCAGTCAAATTCTACTGAACTACCTATCCTATATGCTCCTGACCCTAGCACAACGATGCTATTTTCACCATTTTCAAAGGTGACATCGTGCTGTTTTCCGTCGTAGGTCATATAGAGATAGTTGGTCTGAGCAGGGTACTCACCAGCAAGCGTGTCGATTTGCCTTACTACAGGCAAGATGTTTAGCTTTTTGCGGTATTCCCTTACGGCAGCCTGCTTTACCTCAATATCATCTATATCCGTGCCAAATAGAGCTCTTGCAATTTGGAAATCAGAGAAGCCCTGCACTTTAGCTCTCCTCAATAGCTCAGGAGATATTTCAGCTATGCCTGACAGAGCCTCAAGTTGCTCTGCAGTATCCATAATCTTTCGAAGCTTATAGAGGAAGAATAGGTCAATCTTAGTGAGGTCATGGATCTCTTCTACCGTATATCCAAGCCTGAAAGCTTTGCTGATGACAAATATACGCCTATCTGTAGGCTGGCTAAGAGCTTTAGGAATGTCGGGAATGACCAACTCTTTATTCTCAACAAAGCCATGCATCCCTTGGCCGATCATGCGAAGTCCCTTTTGGATGACCTCTTCAATCGTGCGACCGACACTCATGATCTCTCCTACAGACTTCATGCTACTACCGATCTCACGAGATACGCCATGGAACTTACTCAAGTCCCACCTTGGCATCTTGCAGACTACGTAGTCCAATGCTGGCTCAAAGAAGGCTGAGGTCGTGGTAGTTACTGCATTTTTAAGCTGGAAAAGGCCGTAGCCAAGGCCTAGCTTTGCTGCAACAAATGCTAGGGGGTACCCTGTTGCTTTCGAGGCGAGTGCCGACGAACGACTCAAACGTGCATTGACCTCAATTACTCTATAGTCTTCGCTATCAGGATCCAAAGCATACTGAACATTGCACTCACCGACAATGCCGATATGGCGTACGATCTGAATAGCAATACTTCTTAGCTTTTGATGCTCAGAATTGGTGAGGGTCTGTGAAGGAGCTAATACAATACTCTCCCCAGTGTGAATGCCAAGGGGGTCAAAGTTCTCCATATTGCAGACGGTGATACAATTGTCGTATCTATCTCTCACCACCTCATACTCAATCTCTTTCCACCCCCGTAAGCTCTTCTCCACCAACACTTGAGGAGAGAAGGAGAAGGCTTTTTCACACAAGGCGTTTAGTTCTTCCTCATTGTCACAGAAGCCACTACCAAGTCCGCCTAGTGCGTAGGCAGCACGGATAATAACGGGATATCCCACATGTAGTGCTGCCTTTCGAGCTGCCTCAATAGTCTCAACAGCTTCACTTTGGATTGTCTTGACCTTGATTTGGTCCAGCTTCTTTACAAAAAGTTCACGATCCTCCGTGTCCATAATGGCTTGGACGGGAGTCCCAACTACCTGAATGTTGTACTTCTCTAAAATACCACTATTGTAGAGTGCCACTCCACAATTGAGAGCGGTTTGCCCACCAAAGGCGAGTAGTATACCATCAGGACGTTCTTTCTCAATGACCTTTTCAAGGAAGTAGGGGGTTACAGGTAGAAAGTATACAGTATCGGCTACCCCTTTTGAGGTTTGTACCGTTGCAATGTTGGGGTTGACCAAAACGGTGTGTATGCCCTCCTCTCTCAATGCCTTTAGAGCTTGCGAACCAGAGTAGTCAAACTCTCCCGCCTCTCCAATCTTCAGAGCACCCGAGCCGAGTACAAGGATCTTAGAATACTTATTAATTGGTTTTGTTTCCTCCGAAGTAGGAGTAACCAACTTCCCATGATTGATTAAGTCGGCAAACTGATCGAAAATAAATACCGTATCCTCTGGACCTCCATTGGCCTCGGGGTGGAATTGTGTGGAAAAGAACTTCCCAGACTCGTGAATAAGCCCCTCATTAGAGCCGTCATTGAGGTTCCTAAAATAAGTGTGCCATCCCTCAGGTAGCGAACTATCATCTACAGCAAAGCCGTGATTTTGGCTAGTGATATAGCATTTATTTGTACCACAAAGTTGTACAGGTTGGTTGACAGACCTATGTCCGAAGGGCATCTTTGCCACCTTAGCACCAATGGCCTGGGCAATGATTTGGTTACCCATACAGATACCAGCCACTGGCTTATCTCCCTTGTTGAGAATGTCTCGAACCCTTTCTACAAGGGTGGTACAGAGTAGAGGATTTCCTGGACCATTACTGATAAATAGCCCATCGTATTGCAACTGGGTAAAGTCGTAGTCCCAAGGTACTAGCGTGACGTTAAGACCTCGTTTAATCAGGTGACGAATGATATTCTCCTTTACGCCGCAGTCTACCAATACTACCTTTTTACTTCCGAAACTGGTAAATTCCTTGACCTCCTTAGTAGAGACTTTATCTACTAAGTTGATCTCATCAGTACTAATAAACTCGCTGTTATCCTTTCTTACTTCATCAAGAAGTACTTTGCCTAGAAGTGGCCCGCTGTTACGTAGCTTTATGGTTAGCTCTCTTGTATCAATACCTGTAAGTCCTACCACTCCATGGCGTGCTAAGGCACTATCAAGGCTTTCAACAGCATTCCAATGACTATACTCATCCGTATAGTCGTGCATAATCAGAGCCGCAGGATGTATTTTATCACTTTCAAGAAACTTAGTAAGACCTGTCTCTGGGTCTTTTTCCTCAGAGGGAAACCCATAATTTCCTATGACAGGATAAGTGGTGACCAATATTTGTCCAGAGTACGATGGGTCAGTGAGGCTCTCGGTGTAACCAGTCATCGCTGTGCTGAATACCACCTCGCCACTAGCTTGGACCTCTGCCCCTATTACCGTGCCTTCGTACTTGCTACCATCGCTTAGTAGGAGTATACCTTTTCGTTCCATAGTCTTATTTTATTGTTTCCTGAAATCTTCTTCGTAAAATGCTTTGTAAGCCATATTCGTTAGCTTCACGCCACCTGGAGTGGGGTAGTCACCACTGAAATACCAATCTCCTGGGTGATTCGGAATTGCCTTGTGCAACCCTTCAAGAGACTGAAAAACCAATTCAACTTCGGCATTGATATCGGAAGGACGAAGCCGCTCAACGATCTTTGTGTTGATCTCTTCAACCGTAAATGGCGCATAAATATCCTTCACAAAGTTTCGCTCCTCAATCAGTGGTGAGTGAATACTCTCTATGATAGAGCGGTAGGTATCGTGTATAATATATGCCATACCTCTTTCGAGAAGCAAGTCAATTGCCGCCAAGAAAGCAACAAACTCTCGCATCCTACTCATATCAATACCATAGTGGTCTGGGTATCGAATCTGAGGTGCTGAGGATACCACCACTATCTTCTTAGGGTGAAGTCGGTCAAGGATACGAATAATACTTTCCTTGAGTGTGGTACCACGGACAACACTGTCATCAATGACCACCAGGTTGTCCACGCCCTTTTCTACGGTGTCGTAGGTAATATCATAGACGTGCTGTGCCAAGTCTGTACGACTCGCCCCCTCCGAAATGAATGTGCGGAGTTTGATATCTTTGATCACCACTTTCTCAGCCCGAACTCGTTTGTCTAGAAGCTCGTATATCTCCTCTTTAGTCATCTGAGGATTGGCTAGTATTTCCTCCGCTTTCCAATGATTGAAGTGACGCTCCATACCCTCAATCATGCCATAATAACAGGTCTCTGCCGTATTAGGTATGAAAGAAAAGACTGAGTGGTCAATATCATTATCTATAGCCTTAAGCACATCTGGAATAAGCTGTTCGCCAAGTTTTTTACGCTCCTTATAGATATCCTTGTCCGACCCTCTTGAGAAGTATATCCTCTCAAAAGAACAAGCTTTATTTTCCTTAGGAGGTAGTGTGTTAGAGACCTTGATCTCAGAGCCCGTCTTATTGATGGTAAGGGCGTTGCCACGCTCTAGCTCATGAACCGAATCTGCAGGCACATTCAAGACCGTTTGTATCACAGCTCTCTCCGAAGCGCATACTACGATTTCATCATCATAGTAGTAAAAGGCAGGACGAATGCCCCAAGGGTCGCGGAGCATAAACATCTCCCCACTACCCGTTAGTCCACACATAGTATAGCCTCCATCCCAAAGAGGGGCACACTCCTTAAGGGGGATAGTCGTGTCAAGGCGGGATTCAATATCGTGAGTGATATCCATCCCTGTTAGTCCCTTTGCCTTACTTTCCCTAAACTTATGCTCTACCTCTCTATCCAGACGGTGACCCAGTTGTTCAAGCAGAATGTGGGTGTCGGAGTTGCTTCTTGGGTGTTGCCCTACTGAAGTGATTGAGTCAAATATATCGTCCACACTGGTGAGCGTGAAGTTACCACATAGAGACAAGCTCTTTGCTCTCCAATTACTTCTTCGAAGCATTGGGTGAACGTATTGTATCTCTTGCTTGCCTTGTGTGGCATACCTCAGATGACCCATATAGCATTCAGCAGCATAAGGGATGTGTGCCTGAGCGAAGTTGGGGTCTCCCTGCTTCTCCTTACCGAACGATTGGATTTGTCGCTCTACAGAGGCAAAAATCTCGGTGATGGCTGTATTTCCCAGAGCTCTTTCTCGGTACATATACTCCTCACCCGTTGGTGCAGTGAGTTTTACACAGGAGATACCTGCTCCATCTTGTCCTCTATTATGTTGCTTCTCCATTAAGAGGTACATCTTATTTAGACCATACCTCCACGTGCCATATTTCTCTTGATAGTAGGTCAATGGCTTCCGTAGCCTCACCATTGCTATACCACACTCGTGCTTCAGTTCCTCCATTTGTGCCTTGCCTTGTTTTTAATTCTGAAAGAAGCCAGTCTCTGATCGACTAGAGACTGACTTCCTTTAGATTATTATTCTTTATTCTCAGATGAGTCCTGGTCCTCTTTAGGTACAAAAGTCTCCATGCCAGCTTTTCTAAGAAGATTATACCACTTTATCAGCTTCTTAATATCGCTATCGTGAACCTTCTCTTTGTCGTAGATTGGAAGCACCTCCTCCATAAAGCTACGTAAGTTACTAGAGCTTCCTAGTACTTCCGATTCATTCTCTATGGTCTCGGGGTGCTTGCTCTTTATCTCCTCAAATACCTCTCCTAGTGGCTTCTCGCCCTCTTCGGTATAAATTGAAATATCGGCTAGGGAAACGATGTTGTCTCTAGCAAAGAGAGGCATTCTCCGACCACTTTCCAAGTCTTCCGCAGTGAAAGGCATTCGAGTGCGATTAATCAGCTTATACAATCCCGATTTTCCTGATATAGAAATAATGTCTGTTAGCTTCATTGTTTATGTTGAATTATATTATCAAGTTGATGGTAAATTACTTCTAATTCTCTTATGATTGAGGTGTTGCCACTATTATCAATGTGCCAATCCGCTTCATCATTTTGTCTTGTCGTCTCCTTCCTCTGTAGGTTTTCTAGTAGCTCAAACCCTTTTTCGCTCCGAAAGGGATCTCTCTTTAGTACCCTGCTCATTCGAATGGGCGTTTCGGCTTTTACAGCAATCGTTACGTCACAAAGCTGGTACATGTTGGAGGTGAAAAGTATGGCACTCTCTAGGGCTACCCACTTGCTTGCTTGCTGGCCTTTCCAGAGTCCAAATTGCTCCCTTACGGTGCCGTGAACAATCCTTTCCAGCTCCTCCTTTGTCTGTTTATTAGCCAGAAGTTTGCTTATTCCTTCCTTTGCCAGTTTCCCATTTCCCTTAATCGGATCCACCCCAAAGCGGTCAATTATCTCCTCTCTTACTGAGGGGATAAAGTAGCTTTCCTTAGCTATTTTATCACAATCAAATAGGGGGATCCCATACAGCACATTAAGTGTTTGTAGCACAAGGCTTTTTCCAGCACCTACTTGCCCCGCTATTCCAATGACCTTTGGCATCACTCTTTTTCAATTATATACTCCACCGCATCTGGCTCCAATTGTATCATATGTAGCTCTTTAGGTACCATTGGAAGCCTCACCTTTAGCTTTTTAGTCCCTTCCGTAATCTCATCTACATCCACATATGGGTGAATCTGTGCAGATATATCCGATAGTTTTACGTCATCTAATGCTAGGTAAGATACCTTGATGCTAGATGGGAATAGTCGAATATTATAGCCCTCTTCTAGATTACGAACCATAATATTGGTGGCAATAAAAGAATTGTATTTAAGCGGTGCCACCTCAGTGGTTACCGTTACAGAGTCAGGGGTTAGCCTCACTCCATTGGGTGCTATTAAGGCTACCCGATAGCTACTAATTCCTTCTTTTGTTACTGCTAGAGGAGACTGCTCTGTACTGATCAATCCCTGAGTCATCCTTAGGCTATCAATGGAAGTGTTCAGCCCAAAGGCACTTACCTCCTCTGGCTCCATAGTTAAGGAAACCAATACCCTATTACTCTCCTCACCAAGGTCTACTTGACCACCAAAGAAGACGCCTACCTTTTCCTCAATAAGAGGAGCATACGAAAATGAGATATAGTCAGGGAAGAGGGCAATGTGAGCGTCATTTGAGTTGTTGAAGTGCTCATTAAAAACATCGTTGGTGTTTTTAATCTGGCGGATCAATTCTTCCCTGCCGATACTGATATATCCGCCCTCGGGCAAAATTTGGAGCGTGTCAATAGCCAACTTAAGGATCGGCTTGGCTGCAAACCATTGCCTAAAAGTATAGCTCATTAGCTCATTGCCACTAGCTGTAATAGCTATCTCAATCTCCTTGGGAATACCCTTGGTCTCATCTAGAGCATACCTCAGGGGAAGGGTCGGGGCTTCTACAGCCATCGTAACCCGCTTAGTATAGTTGTCATTTAGCGCTTGAAATAACCAAAGGATAAATGAGAGTAGAAAGCAAAAAAGCAAAATCACCCATCTCCTACCTCTTGAGAAGTAGGAGACAGGTTTCAGTGACTTGATACTATTCCAAAATCCCATTATTGATTGGAATTGCTAAATGAGCCATCAAAAGCTCAAGGTTATTTACTTTTTGTTGGTGCTATTATCAGGGAGAGCAAATACTTGGTTGATATCCACCTTCATCTTCACACCTTCCCACACCTCAATGGTTACCTGTCCATTTTCAGGGTTGATCTCCCTGATGATGCCATAGATACCACCAGAGGTCATAATCTTATCGCCAGGCTTCATGGCCTTACGGGCTGCCTCCAGCTTTTTCTGTTGCTTGCTTTGAGGGCGTATAATCAAGAAGTAGAAGATTGCGATCATCAGCACGATCATGATGAGGGTGCTCATTCCTCCACCCATTGCACCAGCTGGTGCTTGTAGTAATGTCATTAGTTTCATATTTTCCTTTGTTTATAGTTAATTGCCTAGTATTTTTCCCTCATTCTTCAAGTCGGTAAATAGCTCATGAAGAATGCCATTGATAAATGTATGGCTAATTTCAGAACTGTAGTAGTGAGCTAGATTGAGGTATTCATTGAGAATGATACTGGTATCTATTGTGGGGAACTTTATCGCCTCGCTCACTGCAAGCTGTAAGATAATGTAGTCAATTTCACTTACCCGCTCCTTGTCCCAATTCTTGAAGTACTTACTAAGTAGTTCACGGTACTCCTCCCCATGCACAATGGCGTGCTCCAAGAGCGTTGGACCAAAGTCCTCATCATCCTCAGAGGCGTAAGGGGGTCTCAGCTGTTCGGAATAGGCTTTTTTCTCCGAAAGACCATTATATACCTTAGTAACGAAGGTAAATACAATGGCGATATCGTCGTTTCTAAAGGTATCCGTCTCCTCTAGAATATCTGCAAATAGATCGCTCTGAAGAATGTTCTCACCATAAAAGGCTCTCCATGCTTTCTTCACCTCGTCAAAGTTATCCCAGTTGATCTGAAGTAGCTCTTCACGCTGGTCAATAAGAGTGTTGAGTAGCTTTTTGATAAAGTCCTCTACGCTATGGTTAGGCGTAAATGCCTGTTCACGAGCTTGGATATAGTCTAGGTCGCTACCAATCACCTGTGTGACAGGATTGTCAATAATGTGATTGAGCAACTTCACCACGCTCTCGTCTTTACCAAACTTATCCTCCTCCTTCGCCAGTCTGAAGGCGGCAGCTTCTTTCAAGTCATAAGGGAGTCCAGTGAGGTAGAGGTAAAGGTTGTAAGACTGGTCTAATGCATACCTCAGCAATCCAATAGCCCCTGGTATACCAATGTGCTTCACTTGATAATAGTTGTATAGCACTTGCAAAACCTTTATCCTTATTAGTAATCTATTTATCATTCGTCTACTTCGTATTTATTGCACTCAACTTCACCTCCGCTTTATCCTATCTGCAAAGATACCATTTTCTATCGTTATTTGGTATAGTATATTAACTGGTGGCGATCTATATAATCTATGTGGCTGGGAGATAGGCTAGAGGGTAGTTGGGGGGCTTTTACTCCAGCCCCCAGTTGAATGATTCCTACCTCTCTTCGGATGGTATCCCAAAGGTTGGCACGTAAAAATGACTGTATGATCTTAGCCCCTCCCTCTACCAAGAGCGATGTAATCCCTTGGTCGTAGAGCCTACTCACCACTTGGCTGAGATCATCGGTGCCTTTTATCAAATGCCAATCACTTTTGGGCGTGAGTAAAACATCACTTTCTCTGTGGCTGTCTATGACATACACTTTGGGCGAAGGGAGCCCAGGGTATAGTCGGTTGTTCAGCCTAGGCTGGTCCATAATTGCTGTTCCCCTCCCAATAAGTATCGCATCGTGCTCGCCACGCAACTTGTGCGTTAGTAGCTGAATGTATGGAGTGGATATCTTGGCTGCTGGCTCACTTGCACTTCGATGGTAGTCAATATAGCCATCACTACTCTCAGCCCACTTGAGGGTGATGTACGGTCTTCTGAGTAGTTGATTGGTCATAAATATCTTAGCTACCGCTTTGCACTGCTCCTCTAGTAATCCTACAGAGACCTCCACTCCTCCTTCTCTCAGTATTTGACACCCCTTTCCCGCAACCTTTGGGAATGGGTCAAGGGTGCCTACCACCACTTTTTTCACCTTTTGCTCCACTAGCATCTTAGCACAAGAGGGGGTACGGCCTTGGTGAGCACAGGGCTCTAGTGTTACATACATGGTGCTTTGGGAAATCAAGTGCCGCAGTCGTTGGGGTACACTAGCGATGCAATTAACTTCTGCGTGGTTATCGCCCTGCCTGATGTGATACCCCTCACCTATAATAGTATCATTGTATACCAATACGGCACCCACCTTTGGATTACTATTCACCTCAAAGTTTTCACCTCTACTGGCTAGGTAGATCGCCAGCTGCATATATTGTATATCTTCCACTTTTTTCTGCTATCTTTGTGCCAATGAATGAGTTTCAAACCACCAAGCAATGGCTAGCTACGGAGCTGGGTAGCTACTACTCTCAGGAGGAGGCGGAGTACATCGCACGTATCCTTCTCGAGGAGGCTTTTGGGCAACCCTATCCTATGCTCGTGGTTAGTGATGGCAAAGTTAATCAAAAGATTGATTTGCTTAAGGGTTGGCTTTCTCGATTATTGGGGCATGAACCCCTACAGTATGTACTCGGACACACCTCATTCTGCGGAATGGATCTCTATGTGAGTAGTGGCGTGTTGATACCTAGACCAGAGACCGAAGAGCTATGCTATATAATAAGGAGTAGGGGGGGTCTATTCCCTGGTGCTACCTCCATAGATTTGTGTACTGGTAGTGGTGCGATCGCCCTCTTTATGGCTAAGTGTGGTGCCAAGGTGGAGGCTATTGACCTAAGTCCCCATGCCCTCTCTGTGGCAGAGAAAAACATTCATCGCTATGGCTTGGAGATTGATTTACAGCGAGCCGATCTATTTGACGACCACTTTAGTCCGAAGCACGAACAGTACGACTTGGTGGTGAGCAACCCTCCCTATGTGCTCAATAAGGAGCGTATGGAAATGGAGCCACATGTGCTTGAGACAGAGCCGGAGATGGCCCTATTTGTACCCGACGACGATCCGATTCTCTTTTATAAGCGGATTCGTGAGCTATATAATAATAGTAAGGTACTCGCTTTTGAAATCAATCCTCTCTGCGTTGGGGAGTTGACGGAGCTGTTCAGTGATAGAAAAGTTGAATTCATCGAGGACTTCAATGGTAAAACTCGATATTTGATTGTGACGTGATATGGAGGCTGATGCACTTAAAGAACTATTAATAAAAGCGGGGAGATATACTTCAAGATACGAAAAGACTTCTAAGGAGGTGACCGAAAAGCTATTGACTTGGTCCGATGGTGAGATTGAGCCTTCGGAGATAGAGCAGATAATTGACCAGTTAAAAAGCGAGAAGTTTATCGATGAAGAGCGGTATGCCGAGCGATATGTGAGGGATAAGCTAACGATGCTCAAGAAGGGGCCCATCTTGATCCGATATGAGCTTCAAGAGCGGGGGGTACCCTCTTCGCTAATCCAAAAAGCACTCAGTGCTATACCTTACGACGATTGGTTTTTGGCTTTAGAGGAGTATCTGTCCCCTAAACTGGCAAGATACAAAACGAAGGCCAAAAATGAGTACGACCTGCGGATGCGGCTTGTGGATGCTGCCTATCGGAGAGGGTACCCATCGGATATATACGAGGAGGTGATTGACCGTCTTGAAATCTCGTGATATGCTTTTTGATGACCTCATCAATTTTATATATCCTGCCTATTGTGTGGATTGTGGCTGCCGGTTAGAGGGTAAGGATATCTTTTTGTGTCCAAAGTGCTTCAATGCACTCCCTAAGTACTTTGGCATGGAGAGTTATTATGATGCACAAGAGAGATTGGAAGGGCTGGTGCCATTCACTGAATTCCAAACCGATCTTATCTTTAGTAACCCTAGCGTTGTACGTACACTCATTCACAATGTAAAGTATAATGGCTTCCCCAAAACTGGTTATCATCTTGCAAAGCACTTCGCACAGCAACATTATGATGCAGGACACTTTTTGGACGTAACCGTAATTGTGCCAGTTCCTCTGCTCAAAAAGAGATTGCATAGGCGTGGCTACAATCAGTCTACCTTTATTGCCAAAGGACTAGCTGAGGTTTACTCCTTACCTATTGATGAAACTCTACTGGCTAGAGGTGGAGGGCGTGGTACCCAAACGCATAGGGGAAAAGAGGCAAGGTGGCAACAGATTCAAGGAGCTTTCTACTCACCGCAGAAGAGTAAGGTGAGTGGTAAGCGAATACTTGTGGTAGATGACGTGCTCACCACGGGTGCTACACTAATCAATGCTGGTAGAGCTCTAATTGATGCTGGCGCAGAGTCGGTATCATTTTATACCTTGGCTCTTGATGTCCTTGTCTAGCTGACGAAGCACTCTAAAGTATCGGGAGATGAGGAGTAGGGCAAGGGAGGTAAAGCCTACAAAAAAGGCACACCAAATACCTATGATTCCCCACTCGAAAGTAAAGCCAAAGAGATAAGCTGCTGACATGGTTAAGACGAGGTAGCAAAAACAAGCTGCCCACGCTGTAAACTTTACATCCTGCATCCCTCTGAGTGCATTGGAAAATAAGATTTGAAGCATATCTGTCACTTGGTAGGCTGCTAGTGGAAGTATCACGATTGATGCTAGCTTGATAACTGACTCATCTGTGGTGAATATGTGTGGAATGTAGGTGCGAAAAGTGAGTAGTAGCACAATGAGTGTTAGTGCCATACTTATCTGAATCTTAAAACCCGATTTTACCACACCTCTGATCTCGTCACTCTTCTTGAGTTCATAGAAGTGACCTACACGGATCATCACCGCTGCCGACATTCCATAAAACATCAGGAAGCCAAGGGTACTCACTGTGTTGACTATTTGGTGCGTTGCCAGCTCGAGCGTGCCTATCCACCCCACCATTATGACCGCAATGCTGAATGATGCTGTCTCCATTCCTAGCTGAAGGGCTGAGGGCATCCCTATGCCACTGAGCCTCTTGAGTAGACCTCTATCTATAGCCCCCTTAGTGGAGTGGTTGGTCTCAAAAATGCTCTTAAATCTTGTCGTTCCGTGAACTTCATAGATGAGGATGGCTAGCATCACAAGTCGGGAGATGAAGGTGGCAAGTCCAGCACCAAAAAGACCTAGCTCGGGAAATCCCCACTTACCGAAGATGAGTAGGTAATTGAATACAATATTAATGATGTTTGATAGGATGATAGCAGTCATCCCAATCTTTGTCAACCCCACACCGTCTACAAATTGCTTGTACCCATAAAAGATGATTAGAGGAACGATACTCACTAGATGAATCGTGTAGTATGGACGTATAAGACCGAGTAACTCATCGGGCTGACCAAACCAGTGGATATTGACTAAGCATATCCACATAACAAGTGTGATAAGGATGCCCACGATGGTATTAAGGAAGATACTGCTCTTCAGAAGGGAGCGAAGCTGACCATTGCCCGTGGCAAATGAGCCAGATACAAGTGGGGTGAGTCCGTACGAAAATCCCATCGCAAAGACAAAGGCAATATTGATGAATCCATTGACAAATGATGCGGCAGCAAGCTCGGAGGTGCCGTATCTTCCAACCATAATATTATCAATAAAACCAACTAAAATAACTCCCATCTGGCCAAGCATAATGGGGTACCCTAGCTTCAAAATCTCCTTCGTATGTCTACTGATATTCATAAGGGTGTCCGCTTATTTCAAAAAGAAAAAGGCAAACTATCCAAAGATGGTTTGCCTTAGTAGTGACCACGGCAGGATTCAAACCTGCAACCTTTTGATCCGTAGTCAAATGCTCTATTCAGTTGAGCTACGTGGCCAATTATCCAGTCTCCCCCGTAGGGTAGTGACCACGGCAGGATTCAAACCTGCAACCTTCTGATCCGTAGTCAGATGCTCTATTCAGTTGAGCTACGTGGCCGTCGTTATTTATAGGCGTATGCCTTAACTGCGTGCAAAGGTAATAATAATTATTTATCTATCCAACATTTTAGATGAGAAATCTGCAGCGTTTCAAGTGTTGGAGTTTCTAACGAGAGCAAGAAGCCCTCCTTAATAAATCTTGTGGTACACCTTTATGACGTGAAAAAGTAGGTTGACAATGAGGTGTTAATGCCCCCTATTTAATAGGTTGATATACAGTATATTATATCGGTCTTAGTTTGGTTGCAACTCAGCGATTGCTTAGTTGCAACTCGTCATTTGCTTAGTTGCAACTAAACTTTTGTCTTGCTAAATCATGGATTTACACCTAAGGTTAGTGGCATTTTTTATTTGGTATATGAAGCTACTTTTTGTGATACGAGAAACATTTTTATTTGGTACATGAAATATTTTCGTTGGATATTTCTCCGATAATTCTTCTCTAAGGTCAATCAATCGGCTAATCTTTTGGACTTTAAGTGGTTAATATATTGTATAGACCAAACTTTTTATCTATCTTTGCAAAAGTTTGTACTCTATATAAGAGAAATAGGGTGGAAACTAAAGATAAAGCCTTGCGTTGTCAAGGTAGAGATGTAACATTATTTTATTCACCAATTTTTTAAATGAAAAATTACTACGAAGAAGTAAAGCCTTTGGAAGGCTTTGATTGGGACAGCTTCGAACGCGCTACGGAGGAGTCTCCTGAGAGCATCAAGAAGATGGAAGAGCAGTACGCTGCTACAATGGGAGAGGTTTCTGAAGGCGAGATTGTGACTGGTACGGTAGAGTCTATCTCTAAGCGCGAAGTTATTGTCGACGTAGGTTTTAAGTCTTTTGGAGTTGTATCATCAGCGGAGTTCCGCTACAATCCCGACTTAGCTGTTGGAGACAAGGTAGAGGTTTATGTTGAGGTACAAGAGAACAAGGAGGGTCAGCTAATCCTTTCGCATCGTAAAGCTATGCAGGCACGTGCTTGGGAGCGTATCAACGAGGCAATGGAGAAGCAAGAGGTTGTTAAGGGCTTCATCAAGAACCGCACTCGCGGTGGTATGATCGTAGAGATCTTTGGTATCGAGGCATTCCTACCAGGTTCTCAGATTGATGTGAAGCCTATCCGCGACTTTGATGAGTTTGTTGGAAAGACTATGGAATTCCGTATCATCAAGGTTAATGAGGAGTATAAGAATGTAGTTGTATCACACAAGGCACTGATCGAAGAGGAGCTTGAGGCTCAGAGGTCTGAGATCATCTCTAAGCTTGAGAAGGGTCAGGTACTTGAGGGTACGGTTAAGAATATTGTACCTTACGGTGCGTTTATCGACCTTGGTGGTGTGGATGGTCTTATCCATATTACCGACCTATCATGGGGTCGTATCCGCACTCCAGAGGAGGTGGTTTCTCTTGACGAGAAGATCAATGTGGTGATCCTAGACTTCGACGAGGAGCGTAATCGTATCGCCCTTGGTCTGAAGCAGCTCACTCCACACCCATGGGACAGCCTTGATGAGAATCTGAAGGTTGGCGATAAGGTAGAGGGTACTGTAGTAGTGATTACTGAGTATGGTGCATTTGTAGAGGTACTGCCAGGTGTTGAGGGACTTATCCACGTAAGTGAGATGTCTTGGACTCAGCACGTACGTAGCCCACACGATCTTCTGAAGGTGGGTGAGAAGGTAGAGGCACAGATCCTTACTCTAGATCGTGAGGATCGTAAGATGAGCCTAGGTATCAAGCAATTGACTCCTGACCCATGGGCTGATATTGAGTCTAAGTATCCTGTAGGTTCACGTCACACTGCTAAGGTTCGCAACTTTACCAACTTTGGTATCTTCGTAGAGTTTGAGGATGGTATCGATGGCCTAATCCACATCAGTGACCTTTCTTGGACTAAGCGTATCAAGCACCCAAGTGAGTTCACAAAGATCGGTGATGATATCGATGTAGTCGTTCTTGAGATAGATAAGGAGAACCGTCGTCTCAGCCTTGGTCACAAGCAGACCACTACAGATCCATGGGAGAACCTTGGTACTGTATTCTCTGTAGGCACTATTCACCAAGGTAAGATCGTAGAGCTTCTAGACCGTGGCGCAGTGATTGAGCTACCTCACGGAATTGAGGGCTTTGCAACTCCTAAGCACCTTGTGAAGGAGGATGGTAAGCAAGCTGAGCTTGGTGAGACTCTTGACTTCAAGGTGATTGAATTCAATAGCGACTCAAAGCGCATCATCCTTAGCCACAGCCGTATCCGTGAGGATCAGGAGAAGGGTGCTCGCCAAGAGGAGAGAGCTGCTGCACAAGCTACTCGTGAGATGATTCGTCAGGAGAGTGCTCAGGCTGAGAAGTCTACCCTAGGTGATATCGATGCACTTGCTGCACTTCGTGATAAGATCGAAAAGGCTAATAGTGAGGAGTAATATCTGGAGCTATTGCTAGAAAATTAATTAAATGGGGCGGTTTGTCTACGACGAGTCGCCCCATTTCTATTCTTTTACTTGACTATGAAGAATTATAAAGAGATCATCTACTACTCCTTAATTGGACTACTGGTCTTAGGGTTGATCTGCACCCATATTCCTACCCTGGCGCCACTAGGGTCGTGGGTGAGTCCACCAATTGCACTATTGCTCGGACTTATCTTTGCACTTTCATTCGGAAATATCGCCCCCAAGCTAAATAAGGCTATGAGCAAATACCTACTTCAGTACTCGGTGGTGGGTCTCGGTTTTGGTATGAACCTTTATAGCTCTGTAGCAGCAGGTAAGGAGGGTATGGTATTCACTATTATTTCGGTTATCGGTACCATGGTGGTGGGCTGGCTTCTAGGAAAGTATGTGTTCAAGATAGATACCAATACCGGTTACTTGATTAGCTCTGGTACGGCAATCTGTGGTGGAAGTGCCATTGCTGCTGTGGGACCGATTGTGGGGGCTAAGAGTGGACAGATGTCGGTGGCACTAGGAGTTATTTTTATCCTCAATGCGATTGCTCTATTTATCTTCCCTCCTATCGGTAGAGCTATAGGAATGAGTCAGCAAGACTTCGGATTATGGGCTGCCATTGCCATCCACGATACCAGTTCTGTGGTAGGAGCTGGCGAGGCTTATGGGGATATTGCTTTACAAGTGGCTACCACGGTGAAACTTACTAGAGCCTTATGGATAGTGCCCCTAGCATTAGTCACCTCGTTTATTTTCAAACAAAAAGGGCAAAAGATTGCTGTCCCTAGGTTTATCCTATTCTTTATCTTGGCAATGCTCATCAATACCTTCCTATTGGCTGATTACCCTACATTCGGACAGGTGGTAAGCAAGATTTCTAAGCAAGGACTAAATGTAGCTCTCTTCTTTATTGGTGCTGGATTGTCTCGTGATGTACTCAAGTCAGTCGGGGCAAAAGCTCTTTTCTTAGGAGTTACCTTGTGGATCCTAATAGCCACTGGTACCCTCTGCTATATTTACTGGATGTAGTTGAATGACATTATAAACGACTGCTGCTCGGAGCTAATCATACCTTCGTGCAACAGTCGCTTTTTATCGTGCTAAGATATAGAGCGCTTATACTTCAATATCTAGGCTGGAGCCAATACCCAGGATAGTTCGGATACTTATTTTTCGGTCGTAGGTATAGGGGGCAAATTGAGATTTAGAACAAAGAAGTAGGATGAAGTCTGGTGATAGTGGATAGTATTTAGCCATTAATCAGCCTAAGCCGACGTAAGTCTATTGTGGGTCAATAATTATTGGTAATTTTGAAGCAACTAGTTATGACTTATAGATATTAGAGATGCCACAGTTTAGTTTTGATCAACCGATTGAGCGAAAGGGTACCAATAGCGTGAAGTATGACGGCTTTGGTACCTTTCAAAGCGACTATGATTCAGTCATTCCGCTATGGATCGCTGATATGGATTTTGCAACACCACCTTTTGTTGCCGAGGCGATCAAGAAGCGTCTGGAGCATCCGATTCTTGGCTATGGTACTATTCCCAACTACTATTATGAATCTATATGCAATTGGTTTCAACTAAAATATGGATTCAAACCCGCCGATAATGAGATTAAGTATATCCCAGGCATTGTCTCTGGGATTTATAAGTTGCTCGAGTGTTTGACAGATAAGGGTGACCAGGTACTCATTACCCCACCAGTTTATTATCCTTTTGCACAAGTAATTATCAATAGCGGAAGGAAAGTGGTAGAAACGCCATTGCAACTACATAATGAGAGATATGAATTGGATTGGGATAAGCTGGAGTGGGGCATGCAAGAGGCAAAAGTATTCCTGCTCTGTCATCCCCATAACCCTGGTGGTAGGGTCTGGCGTCGCGAAGAGCTGGAAAGAATTGCAGATTTGGCTATTAAACACAATACGATAGTCCTAAGTGATGAGATTCATGCAGACCTTACGAATAAAGAATTTGTGCATATTCCTTTTCCATCTGTCTCTGAAGCTGCTAGCAAAGTAGGCATTTCGCTCATGGCTCCTTCTAAAGCTTTTAATATGCCTGGGGTTGTTGGGTCTCATCTATATATTATGGATGAATTATTAAGAGATAGGGTCTATTCATATATTGATAATAATGGACTTGGTATTGGTGATTGCTTTACTTATGATGCAATAGCTGCGGCTTATAAGCAAGGAGCTGAGTGGCTTGATGAATGTACTGAGTATATTCAAGGTAACGTAGCATATGTACAAGACTACTTAGCCAGGCATATACCGAAGATTAAAATGATAGTACCTGAGGCCTCTTTCCTTATTTTCTTGGACTGTAGGGGATTAGGATTATCTAGCACTGAAGAACTCAATGAGTTTTTTATTAAGCGGGCTGGGCTTTTCTTAAATGATGGAGCTATGTTTGGTACAGGAGGAGACTATTTTATGAGATTGAATATTGGTTGTCCTCGCCAATTGCTAAGGCAAGTGATGGAACGACTTAAAAGTGCTGTGGAGAAATTAAATGTATAATAGTATAAGAGAATTATGAATTCACTAAAAGCAATATCGCCAATTGATGGACGATATAGAAAGCAGGTTAATGAGCTAGAGAATTACTTCTCAGAGTATGCCTTAATAAAGTATCGTGTTAAGGTGGAGGTAGAGTACTTAATAGCTTTATCAAATGAGCTACCTGAAAGACTATCTTTACTACAACAAGATGAGATTAGAGATGAATTGCGAAAGCTATACGAAGGCTTTTCTACTGAGGATGGGCAGCGTGTAAAGGAAATTGAGTCTGTCACAAACCACGACGTAAAAGCAATTGAGTATTTCATTAAGGAACGACTTAGTGATGAAAAGTATGCTCCAGTACTAGAGTTTGTACACTTTGGTCTTACCTCACAAGATATCAATAATACTTCACAGCCAATGATGCTTCGAGATGCTCTTGAAGATATTTGGTGTCCAATGTTGGAGGAGATTATTGCCGAACTTACTGAGAAGGCAAATGAATGGAGAGAGATACCAATGCTGGCTCGTACTCATGGGCAACCTGCTTCTCCCACAACACTTGGCAAAGAGATTTACGTGTATGTTTATCGTCTTTCTGAGCAATTAAAACTACTTCAGTCTGTACCACAAAGTGTCAAGTTTGGTGGAGCTACAGGAAATATGAATGCCCATCACATTGCTTATCCTGAGATTGATTGGCGACAGTTCGCACATACATTTGCAGAAGAGTACCTTGGGATGGATCTAGAGGAGTATACCACACAAATCTCAAATTACGACAATCTCGCAGCATTGCTGGATAGCATCAAGAGGATTTGTGTGATACTTATTGATTTTGCAAGGGATATGTGGACCTATATCTCTGAGGAGTATTTCAAGCAAAAGATAAAAGAGGGTGAAGTAGGCTCTTCTGCAATGCCTCACAAGGTGAACCCTATAGACTTTGAGAATGCTGAGGGTAATCTAGGAATAGCCATTGCCTATTGTGAGCATTTGGCTCATAAGCTACCAATATCACGCCTTCAGAGAGACCTCACAGATAGCACCGTGATGCGAAATATCGGAATGCCTATTGCTCACAGTTTGATCGCTTTTAATAGTCTTAAGAAAGGAATAAATAAGCTATTATTACACGAGGAGTCTATACTTGAGGATCTAGATAATGCACTCCCTGTAGTGGCAGAAGCGCTTCAGACCATTTTGCGTAGAGAGGGGTATCCTAATCCTTACGAAGCTCTTAAGGGGCTTACAAGGAATAATGAGGTGCTGACACGTGAAAAGCTGGATCGTTTCATAGATAATCTTGATATCTCTGACGAGCTCAAGAAGGAAATGAAGCAAATTACTCCACGAAGTTATACTGGAGTATATTGCTAATTAATCATATTAAAAGAGGGTTTGGAGATGTCTCTCCAAACCCTCTTTTGTTAGGTATGACGGGCATGTCATACATCTGTGGTG
>NZ_KV820676.1:0-38884 GCF_001815465.1 Porphyromonas sp. HMSC077F02
TGCGTTCAATCACCTTTTCATAGGTCTTGGTGCCACCTTTTCGTGAGAGACTTTGCTTAGCTTTCGTTAGCTCCAGTTCAAATCTCTCCTTTTCTCTTTACTTCGTCCAAACTTGGGATAGGGTCCTTAACTTAAGCAAAGACTCCTGATGCGTAACCCTGTTATGATTTGGTAACGGTGCTTGAGATTGGGTATAATTTGGTAGTTTTGTATCAGTTTAATTATTTAATAGATGACTATATTTATATTGAGTTATGAGAATTAATAAAGGTGCGTTTGTGCAGGTGCAGTATCGCTTGCTAGATAGGGAGGGTTCATTGATTGAGGAGACGACTAAGGAGCAGCCTATGGAGTTTATCTATGGTATGGGGCTTTTGCTTCCTGCTTTTGAGGCAGAACTCTCTGGCATGGAGCCAGGTGACCAATTTGACTTCCACCTATCCCCCGAGAATGCTTATGGTGAGGTGCGGGACGATTTGTTGCTGGAGCTAGATAAGGCAGTCTTCCACATTGATGGTAAGTTTGATGAGGATATGGTGTACGAGGGGGCTCGTGTGCCTATGAATACTGCCGATGGTCAAGTGGTTCACGGATTAGTGACCCATGTGGGTGAGGATAAGGTGCAGATGGACTTTAATCACGACTTGGCTGGTGAGGAGCTCCACTTCATCGGTGAGGTGACCGATGTACATGAGCCAACACAGGAGGAGTATGATCGCTTCTTTGGGCATCAAGGGTGCTCTGGTTGCTCGGGCTGTGGTGAGCACCATCATGAGCATGGAGAGGGTGGTTGTTGCCATCATTAAGATCCAATGGTAGGGGAGGGCTTGAGTAGAGGGCTGTAGCTATGAGCATGATTGATAATCGGGTGGTGCAACGCATCATAGAGCGTGCCGATATTGTGGATGTGGTGGGGGATTACCTTACACTACACCGCAAGGGCAAAGACTATGTGGCACTCTGCCCCTTCCATGATGATAGCAGTCCTTCGCTTCAGATCTCTTCCTCTAAGAATATCTGTAAGTGCTTTGCCTGTGGGGAGGGGGGGACTCCGGTCTCCTTCATCATGAAGTATGAGCATCTGACCTTTCCCGAGGCCATTAAGTTCTTAGGCCGAAAGTATGGCATTGAGGTGGTGGAACGGGAGCTGACTCCCGAGCAGATGGCTCGTAAGACGGAGCGTGAAAAGCTACTCAATGCCAATGCTTTTGCCCGGGATGAATTTGTGAATGCAATGCTCCAAGGGGCGGAGGGACGCCGGATTGGGCTCAGCTACTTCAGGGAGCGTGGGCTGACGGACGAGACGATCAAAGAGTTTCAGCTCGGCTACTCGCCTAGCGAATGGACCTATCTGGTGGATAGAGCCAAGGAGAGTGGGGTGGAGCTGGAGGTGCTGGAGTCGCTTGGGCTGGTGATGAAGACTAAAAAGGGGGATTACATTGACCGCTATCGGGAGCGGGTGATCTTCCCTATTCACAGCACCAGTGGCAATGTGGTGGGCTTTGGTGGGCGTATCTTGAAGAAGGTAGAGAATGTAGGAAAATACATTAATAGCCCCGCCTCGGAACTTTATGATAAGAGTAATGAGCTCTATGGTCTCTACTTTGCCAAAAAGTATATCTCTAGCAGTGATAAGTGTATTGTACTGGAGGGCTATATGGATGTGCTCTCTATGTACCAAAGGGGGGTGCGTAATGTGGTGGCAAGCTCGGGCACGGCACTGACGCACGCTCAGGTGGCACATATCAAGCGTTTGACTTCCAATGTGACACTCCTTTTTGATGCCGATGGTGCAGGAATCAAGGCGGCTCTCCGTGGGCTAGATATCTGCCTAGAGGCTGGACTGGGTGTGAAGGTGCTTCTTCTACCCGATGGAGAGGACCCCGACTCTTTTTCCCAAAGCCATACCTTGGAGGATATTGAGGCCTACTTTCAGGAGCATGAGGAGGATGGGATCGCCTTTAAGGGGGAGCGACTAGCGGCGGAATATGGTACCGACCCACAGGGAAAGGTGGCGATCATTGAGGAGCTAGCACAGACGATTGCTTATATCGAGGCACGTATTACGCGTGAGCTCTATATAGGGGTGGTAGCGGAAAAGTGGGAGGTGACCAGTGAGGCACTAGCGGAGCGGGTGAAGAAGATCCGTGATGAGCGAATCTTTAACCGTACTCGGCAGGAGCGAAGTAGCTATCAGATGCCTCAGGAGGGGCCTACATCAGGTTTTACTAACCTCTCTACCAAGGCTATTTCTGGGCAGGTCAACCCAAAGGTGGCATCGGCTAGGGTAAAGGATCCCTTGCCTCCATACGAGCTCACCCTTTTGCAGGATATTATTGATTATGGTATGGTGTCTATCCCTGGCTTTGCGAATAATGAGGAGGGAGAAGGGCAGGAGATAACAGGTCTGCAATTAATTCATAATGCCACGCTCGACCTTAGGGAGTGGGATGGTGTGTGCGATCTGAGCGACCACTTTGTGCAGATATTGGATGGGCTGTTGGATGCAGTGTCTCAGGCTGAGGCGGATGGTAGTGAGGCGGATCTTACTAGATTGTTGCTGGGCTCGGAGGATGATACCATCAGGGAGCATGCCGATAGGTATCTTCTGGATAAGTACACGCTCAGCCCTCGCAATGATAAATTTGTGAAGGAGATGGAGGAGCCTGAGGAGCTAGGAAAGCTGCTGATGCGGGATGTGCTTTCGCTGAAGCTACACAAGATAGAGGAGCAGGTGCAAGGGGTGCTTAAGAAAATAAAGGAGTTGGACTCTAAGAATGTAGAGGATTATAAAAAGCTATACCAAGAATTGGCACAGCTGACGGAGTACAAGAGTAATGCTAGTCAATTGCTAGGGGATCGGGTGATTACCCCATCGCTCTTGCTGAAGAAGTAGATAGAAGAAACAAGTGTATTGCAAGTATATTGGGTATGTGTAAAAACGTAGTAGAAGTAAAGGATGTAGTCAAGGACTACGACAAACACCGTGCACTCGACCACGTAAGTATGTCGGTGCCAGAGGGCAAGGTGTATGGTCTGCTGGGCCCTAATGGGGCAGGAAAGACCACCTTGATTCGTATCCTCAATAGGATTACCGCCCCAGATAGTGGGGAGGTGCTCTTTGATGGGCATCCGTTTGTGGAGAAGGACTTGGAGCGGATTGGCTATCTCCCTGAGGAGCGTGGCCTGTACCGTAAGATGAAGGTGGGGGAGCAGGCGATCTATTTGGCTCAGTTGAAGGGATTGAAGCGGGCTGAGGCGAAGCGAATTCTGGAGGAGTGGTTTGAGCGCTTTGATATCCTCCCTTGGTGGGGTAAAAAGGTGGAGGAGCTCTCTAAGGGAATGGCACAGAAGGTGCAGTTTATCTGCACGGTGATGCACGAGCCTCGTCTACTGATTTTTGATGAGCCTTTTAGTGGTTTTGACCCGATCAATGCGGAGATCCTGAAGAATGAGATGCTACGGCTGAAGCGGATGGGGCATACTATTATCTTCTCTACTCACAATATGCAGAGTGTGGAGGAACTGTGCGATAATATCTCTCTGATTAATCGTAGCCATGTGGTACTAGAGGGGGATGTGCAGGAGATTAAGCAGCAGTACAAGGGCAATGCTTATCGCTTCCTTTTCCAAGATGGCGTGGAGATGCCGGAGAATGTAGCGGAGCGGTATGTGGTGGTATCAAAGGAGACGGACCAGTATGGCCGTACTGAGTTGATTCTTGAGAATAGCCACAAGCTTGCTTCACGTGAGATTATCTCTGAGTGGAATGCTCGGGGTGAGGTGATTAGTTTTGAAGAGATTATCCCCAATATGCATGAGATATTCCTTGATGTGGTGGGGAAGACGGGTCAGGTGAATGGCTATGAAGAGAGTCAAGCGGAGCGTAATCTAACTAAGGAAGGAGGTGCAGAATGAATAAGTTTTGGATTGTCTTGCAGCGGGAGTATAATGTGAAGGTGAGGAAGAAGTCTTTTATCTTGCTCACAATCTTTACGCCGTTTATCTTTTTGCTGCTGATCTTTATCCCGATGTATCTCGGTATGAATGCCAAGGACACTTCGGAGAAGGAAGTGATGGTGATTGACCACACTGGTAAGTATCTGGAGTATCTACAAAAGGGTGAGAGTAGGGATGGCTTTAAGTTTGTCGCTAGTGATACCGATATTGCTGAGGCACGGAAGAAGAGTGAGGAGAGTGCTTATGCTTACCTTTTGATTACTGAGGATCTGCTGAAGAATCCAAAGGGGGTGACGATCTTTAGCCACTCGTCAATACCTCCAACGCTACAGGAGTACATCTCGGATCAGCTACAGCCTGCTCTGAGGAAGGAGAAGATAGCTAGCTATAATATCCCTGACCTAGAGAAGATCATTGATGATACGAAGGTATCGCTCTCTATCTCGGAGATACAGTGGAGTAAGGAGGGTGATGAAAAGGCGAGCTCTTCGGACTTTGCGATGGTGGTGGGGCAGATCTTTAATATGCTACTCTTCTTCTTCGTTCTGGCCTATGGGTCTATGGTGATGGCGAGTGTGCAGGAGGAGAAGAAGAATAGGATTGTGGAGATTATTGCCTCTTCTGTGAAACCAACGGTACTATTATTTGCTAAGATAGTGGCAGTGGCACTTGTGGGACTGACGCAGTTGGGGATTTGGGCACTGATCTTTATCCTAGGCTTTGTGGTGCTACAGGCGGTCTTCCTCAGTAATGTGACCCTGGATATGAGTCAGCTAACCGATAATGCATTATCTGCTGGTGCCGATCCTGAGATGATTCAGGATATCATGGCACCATTGGCCAACTTTAATTTCACTGGGATGATCCTGGCCTTTTTCTTCTTCTTTATCTGTGCTTACTTCTCCTTTGCAGCAATCTATGCGGCGATGGGAGCTGCCTTTGATAGCGATGAGGATATCAGTCAGATGAGTTTGCCGATTACGCTGCTCTTTATGTTTGCCTTTTATGCGGCCTTCTATTCGGCTGAGAATCCTAATGGACCACTAGCGGTGTGGTGCTCTTTTATCCCGTTTGTGGCACCGAATGTGATGATGGTGCGGCTACCGTTTGACCCGCCTACGTGGCAAATCGTCCTCTCAATGGTGATGATGGTGCCCACGACGGTCTTCTTTGTGTGGGCTGCGGCGAAGGTCTTCAGAGTAGGACTGCTGATGTATGGCAAGAAGCCAAAGCTGAAGGAGCTGATTAAGTGGATTAGCTACAAGTAAGCTTGGAGCTAACTTATCAGAATAAGTGCCAGCTTCCTAAGGGGAGCTGGCACTTATTCTATTCATATCTTGAAATTCTCTGTATCTTTAATTAGAAGCAGGGAGGCGGATAGCTATCCTATCCTCCTTGATAAAGCATAACTGCCTCTGAATATCCTCTTCACTCCAGTGGTTCCAATTATCGCCATCCACCTCTGTGAAAGTATTGAAGTGGCTATTTTCGTCATTGTAGAATGCTCCATCATACTCACAAGGTATAAGCTCCTTGCCTCTATAGTCTATAGCACCCCATTTCCCTTCGTGCCTTACGATAAATCCGCTTAGTGAGCTATGGGTTATAAGAAATTCATAGATGCAGGGGATGATCTCCTTTCCTCTGCTATCTATAGCTCCCCAATAACCATCAGTAGAGTAATCTTGATATCCCTTTGTACTATGGAAGCAGGTACCGCTATTGACGATAGTTACACAACGTACTCTAGGGGTGTTGTTAAGGAGCATACAACCATAGATTTTGGAGACTTGTTGTCCTTTTGTATCAATAATCATTGCAGGCCCAAATGCTACACTTGGTTGGCGTAAACGATTGGCTTCATTGAGGTTAAACTTGACACAAGCCAAATCATCATCAAAGCCAAAGTCACCAAAGTCACTAGCAAAATCATACTGGTAAGGGATGACAAGGTCAATGGTCGTATTAACATAACCCCACTTGCCACCAAGTCCTGACTCGCAGACTGCTGCCAAGCCATTGGGGGCAAACTGCCTTGCTACTGAAAAACGTTTCGGGGATACTTTGTGTCCGAAGCGGTCAGTGTAGTAGTAGGCATCATTATGTTTATTGTGCATGTCCCTCCAAGCATACAGGTAGTTTCTATCCCTTTTAGACTGAGTGGCACAAGAGGTAAGTAATACGGCCACTATGGTTATAATGGTCAATAACAATTTCTTCATAGCCTTAGTGTGAGCTGGTTAATTTCGAAAATTCGCTCAAAATTTCGAATGCTATTACCTTCTATTACTACCCAACAAGTTCTGAGTGAAGTGTCAAATAAGGGCTAGGTCTTTGCAACCTAGCCCTTACTTTAGTTGTTGATGTGCGATGGATTACTCCTTGGCACGGCTTACGTAGGAGCCTTCGCGAGTGTCTACGATGATCTTCTCGCCATTATCGATGAAGAGAGGTACGCGGATCTCAGCACCTGTCTCGAGAGTGGCGGGCTTAAGTGCGTTGGTAGCGGTGTCGCCCTTGATACCAGGCTCGGTGTAGGTAACTTCAAGAGTAACGTGGCTAGGTAGCTCGCAAGTGAGTACCTCCTCCTTATCGGCATGCACCATCGCCTCTACCATATCACCCTCTTTGAGGAATTGCACACCCTCGATGCGCTCCTCGGGGATATGGATCTGGTCGAAGGTCTCTGGGTGCATAAAGATAAGACCCATGTCATCTTTGTATAGGTATTGGTAGGGACGTCTCTCAATCCTAATCTCATCTACCTTCACACCTGAGCTCCAAGTCTTGTCGAGCACTCTTCCGGTGGCGATATTGCGAAGCTTTGTTCTTACGAATGCAGGTCCTTTGCCTGGCTTTACGTGTAGAAACTCTACGATTACGAATGGGGTGCCATCGATATCTAGGCACATTCCATTTCTAAAGTCTGCTGTACTTGCCATTACTTTTCTTCTTTATTCTTATCAGTTATTTGCTTATTACTCTCTATTATTCCCCTCCAAACTCCATTAGGTAGGCTTTGATGAAAGGAGAGATTTTACCGTCCATTACCCCATCCACGTCGGAGGTCTGGTAGTTGGTGCGGTGGTCTTTGACACGGCGGTCATCAAATACGTAGCTACGAATTTGCGAGCCCCACTCAATCTTTTTCTTGCTTCCTTCGATCGCCTCTTTTGCTTTATTGCGTCGCTGTAGCTCCTTATCGTAGAGCTGGCTTCTGAGGAGTCGCTTAGCATTCTCTCTATTATCGAGCTGGCTTCGGGTCTCGGTATTCTCAATCAGAATCTCCTCGGTCACTCCCGTATCGGGGTCGGTGTACATATAGCGAAGTCGCACACCGGTCTCTACCTTATTGACGTTTTGACCTCCGGCTCCACCAGAACGGAAGGTCTCCCAGGTTACAAGTGCGGGATTAATCTCCACCTCAATAGAATCATCTACTAGGGGTACTACAAAGACGGAGGCAAAGGAGGTCATTCGCTTTCCCTGAGCATTGTATGGCGATACGCGCACAAGGCGATGCACACCATTTTCGCTCTTCAGAAAACCGTAGGCGAGGTCACCCTCTACCTGTAGCGTCGCGGTCTTGATGCCTGCATCATCGCCATCTTGCCAGTTGGTTATGGTCACCTTGTAGCCTTGGTCCTCGCACCAACGCATATACATACGTGCCAGCATCGATGCCCAGTCTTGGCTCTCAGTACCACCGGCTCCCGAATTGATCTTAAGGACAGCTCCCATGCGGTCCTCCTCGTTGCGGAGCATATTGCGTAGCTCCACATCCTCCAGCTTTTCTATTGCTTTGGTATAAAGCTGATCAATCTCTTCCTCGGAGACCAGATCTTCCTTGATGTATTCAAATGCTAATGCTAGTTCGGTAGCTAGGTTATCTACCTCATTGTAGTCTTTGATCCAGTGCTTCAGCCCCTGCACCACCTTCATCTGTGCTTGTGCTTTATCAGGGTCATCCCAAAAGTGTGGATCCTGGGTGCGGAGCTCCTCCTCCTTTAGTTGGGTCTCTTTCGCATCAATGTCAAAGATACCCCCTCAGCGCATCTCGGCGCTCCAATACACTCTGTAATTGGTCTGCTGTGATCATTAAGTTTACTCTTAATAATTATAGTGAAACATATCTGAAGGCAACATTACCTTAGAATTAACATCGCAAAATTACCAATTTTATCGCTAAATCAGTGACCCTTCCCCTATTGCTACAAAATATACGTATCCATTGGTCGGCAAAGTCAATATAAATGGGTAATTTTGTAGAGTGTGGAAGGGGGATACAGCAGAGATATCATTTTTAATTAATAAATACTATGGCTACTAAAAACGTATTGAGTCACAAGGCAGCTGATAACCTAAGAGTTTTGGCACTGTCTATGGTCGAAAAAGCAAAGTCGGGACACCCAGGTGGGGCACTCGGTGGGGCGGATTTTACACAAATACTCTTCTCGGAGTATATGGAGTATGACCCCGACTGTCCTGAATGGATTGCTCGCGACCGCTTCTTTTTGGATCCTGGACACATGAGTCCGATGCTCTACGGGGTACTAGCGATGACTGGTCGATATACCATGGAGGAGCTACAGGGCTTCCGTCAGTGGGGCAGTCCTACTCCTGGTCACCCAGAGCTTGATGTGACTCGTGGCGTGGAGAATACCTCAGGTCCTCTTGGACTAGGGCATACCATGGCAGTCGGTGCCGCCATTGCCGCTAAAAAGATGGCTGCTCGCTTTGGTGAGGATTTGATGCGTCAGCGGATCTTTGCCTTTATCTCCGATGGTGGAATCCAAGAGGAGGTATCACAAGGAGCAGGTAGAATTGCAGGACACCTTGGGCTTGATAATCTAGTGATGTTTTACGATGCCAATGATGTGCAGCTCTCTACCAAAGTTTCCGAGGTGATGAGTGAGGACGTAGGTATGAAGTACCGTGCTTGGGGCTGGGAAGTGCTGGAGATTGATGGCAACGATCACGACCAGATTCGCCAGGCTCTTGATAAGGCAATTGCTGTGAAAGGCAAGCCAACCCTAATCATCGGGCATACGGTGATGGGCAAGGGCATGCTTTCGCCAGAAGGGGAGTGTTTTGAGGGCTTAGTTAAAACGCACGGACAACCTCTTTCTGCAGCTGGTGGTGGTGTAGCCGAGACTATAAAGAACCTTGGAGGCAATCCAGAGCATCCATTCGTGATATTTGATGAGGTACAGAAGCTTTATGATGAGCGAAAGGAGACGCTTAGAGCTCACACTCAGAAGTGGCATAAGCAGTATGATGAGTGGGCTAAAGCTCATCATGAAGATGCAAAGGAGCTACAGCGTTGGCTCGATCTTGATACCAGTCATCTTGATTGGAAGAGCATTGAGCAGAAGCCAAATGGCCCCACCCGAAATGCCTCTGCTACTATGTTGGGCTTCCTAGCTAAGAACCTCCCCAATATGATTGTTTCAAGTGCCGATCTTTCTAATTCCGATAAGACCGATGGCTTCCTCAAGGAGACCAAGGCACTCACTCGGGACGACTTCTCGGGAAGCTTCCTTCAGCCAGGTGTTTCGGAGCTGACAATGGCAACTATCTGTATAGGGATTGCCCTACATGGTGGCTTCCATGCCGCTTGCGGTACTTTCTTTGTCTTCTCCGATTATATGAAGCCTGCCGTACGTATCGCAGCACTTATGGAGGTGCCAGTTCGCTTTGTTTGGACGCACGATGCCTTTCGAGTAGGTGAGGATGGACCTACCCACGAGCCGGTAGAGCAAGAGGCTCAGATCCGACTGATGGAGAAGCTCCACAATCATAGCGGTAAGCCCTCTACGATGGTGCTTCGTCCCGCCGATGTCTACGAGACGACCGTAAGCTGGCAGATGGCGATGGAAAATAAGGCAACGCCTACTGCACTGATCCTCTCTAGACAAAATGTAGATGACCTGCCAGGTAATAATTATCAGAACAGTCAGAGAGTATTGAAGGGCGGTTACCTCGTTTCGGAGCAACCTAATGCCGAGGTGGTGCTGGTAGCTACTGGTTCTGAGGTTTCGACCCTTGTGGCAGGTGCTAAACTACTAGCCGAGGAGGGTATCCACTGCAATATCGCCTCCATCACAAGTGAAGCAATCTTCCGTCAGCAGCCCAAGGAGTATCAGACGAGCGTGCTACCCGAGGGACTTCCTCGCTTCGGTCTCACTGCCGGTTTGCCTGTCAATCTTGAGGGGCTGATACCACACGGCACTGGAGCTATTTGGGGATTGGAGAGCTTTGGTTTCTCTGCTCCTTACAAGGTGCTCGACGAAAAGCTAGGCTTCACCGCCGAGAATGTACGTACACAAGTAAAGCAACTTTTAGGTAAATAAATATCAACAATGACTATTAATAAAGTAGGACTAGCTAGCGACCACGCTGGCTTTGAGATCAAAGAGGTAGTTAAGAATTTCCTCGATGAGTGGCTTGGAGAGTCCGAGATCTATGACTTCGGCACCTATAGTGAAGAGCGTGTTGACTATCCCGACTTCGCACATAAGCTGGGTAATGCTATTGATAGCGGCGAAGTGGAGTGGGGTGTGATTGTCTGTGGCTCCGGCAATGGAATTGCCATGGCGGCCAATAAGCACCCTCACGTGCGGGCTGGACTGGCGTGGAATACGGAGCAAGCCAAGCTAATTCGCCAGCACAATAATGCCAATGTGCTGAGCATCCCAGGGCGATTCGTGACGCCCGATGAGGCGAGAGCCATCACCCGAACCTTCTTTGAAACTGAGTTTGAAGGTGGGCGGCATACGGCACGAGTGGCGAAGATACCGCTCCAAGATTAACTTTTAACATCATAAGTAAAGCCATGTAATTCATTGATTATATGGCTTTGCTTTTCTATCCAAATAGTTATGCAAAGAAAGATTATATTCCCAGATTTCACCCACCGCGATCCCGACCATCTTGCAGAGCAGATTCGCAAGGAGGCAGAAGTGTTTAGGTCGGAGATTAGCGATATCAAGGCGTGTAAGGAGGAGCCAACCTTTGAGAATACCATTCTCGCTCTTGAGCAGTCGGGAGAGGACTTTAGCAAGGCTACTTCTCTCTTTTTTAATCTCCTCAGTTGCGATGCCGATGATCGTATGATGGAGCTTTCTCAGGAGCTGATGCCCCTACTCACCGAAGTGAGCAACGAGGTAGGTATGGACCAAGTATTGGCCGAGCGGGTCAAGGTGGTTCACGACCAGCAGCTGCCTCAGCTCCAAGAGATTGATCAGCGACTTGCCCAGCGCAACTACGAAGGGTACGAGCGTAGCGGTGCCTACCTCCCAGAAGCAACCAGAGAGCAGCTCAAGGAGCTTCGGAAGGAGCTGAGTATGGCCACCCTTACCTTTGGGCAAAACCTACTCAAGGAACAAAATGCCTTTACCCTTCACGTTACTGATAATGAGTCGATAAAGCGACTCCCCACCTCCGCTTTGGAAGCAGCTAAAAAGCTAGCCGCTGAGCAAGGGCAGGAAGGGTGGCTATTCGACCTTAGTATGCCCTCCTATAGTGCTGTACTAAAGTACTGCGACGACCGCACTATCCGTGAGCAGATGTATCGAGGTCGTGCCACACTTTGTATGGATACTAGTAAGCCCACATGTAATAAGCAGCAGGTTTACAAGATCGCCACACTTCGTTATCAGATAGCCCAGCTACTCGGCTACAAGAGCTTTGCCGACTACCGATTGAGTTCCAAGATGGCTAAAACGCCCGAGAAGGTCTATGCGATGCTGGACGAATTAAGAGAGGCCTACGCACCTTTAGCCCAAAAGGAATTGAAAGAGGTGACCAAAGGTCATTCGGACTGCCAGCCATGGGATTGGGCCTACCTGGCAGAGAAGTATCGGCAAAAGGAGCTGCACTATGATGAGGAGGAGACCCGCCCCTACTTTGAGCTCAATAGCGTGGTAAGGGCCATGTTTGACCTTGCCTCCGAGCTCTATGAGCTCACGATTGAGGAAGCGACCGATGATACCCAGTTCCCTCCTTATCGCCCAGAAGTAAAGGTTTATAAAGTTTCCTCTCACGGCAATTTCGTTGGAATGCTCCTCTGCGACTTCTTCCCACGCAAGGGGAAACGCTCGGGAGCTTGGATGACCAATTATATTGAGGCCTATCAATGGGTACGCCCTGTGGTGAGCCTAGTGATGAACTTCACCCCCGCCACAGAGAGCCAGCCTTCACTCCTAACGCACGATGAAGTGACTACCCTTTTCCACGAGTTTGGACACGGTCTGCATGGACTACTCACGCAAGTGCCTTATGCCTCTCTTAGCGGAACCAATGTGGTGCACGACTTTGTGGAGCTCCCCTCGCACTTCAATGAGAATTGGGCACGCCAGCCCGACTTCCTCCGCTCTTTTGCTAAGCATTACCTCACAGGCGAACCGATTACCGAGGAGTTGATAGAGGCGATCCATCGCAATACCCTTTTCTTAGAGGGCTACGCTTGTATCCGTCAGCTTGGTTTCGGTTACCTCGATATGCTATGGCACGCCCACAACCCTGCCTCTCTTCCACAAGATCTTGAGGAGCTTGAGCAAGAGGCGTACAAAGAGGTGACCCTACTGCCCCATATCTCAGGTACCAGTGTCAGTACCGCGTTCTCCCACATCTTTGATGGCGGCTACGCTGCCGGCTACTACGGGTATAAGTGGGCGGAGATACTAGAGGCCGATGCCTTTGAGGAGTTCCTAAAGAATGGGCTCAAAGACCATACCACCTCTATGCGATTTAAGCGTGAGATCTTAGAGCGAGGTGATGCCGAAGAGCCAGAGGTGCTTTTCCAAAACTTCAAAGGTCGTCAGCCCTCTATTGAGGCACTGAAGAGAAGATCAGGATTAATTAAATAGTAAGAGTTACCGCAATGAGAAATCAAAATAGAGTGACCCAATTATTGGGCATTGAGTACCCTATTATTCAGGGTGGAATGGCGTGGACCAGTGGGTACAAGTTGGCAGCAGCAGTAAGCCAAGAGGGTGGACTGGGAGTGCTGGCTGGTGGTACCTTTTACCCCGAAGAGCTACGCGAAGAGATCCGCCATACCCGTAAGCTTACCGACAAGCCCTTTGCCGTCAATATTCCCCTTGTGATGAAAACGGTAGAGGAGACCATGCAAGTGATTATTGAGGAGCGAGTGCCCATTGTGATTACCTCCGCTGGCAATCCTGCTACCTGGACCGCTCGCCTCAAGGAGGAGGGAATCACCGTGCTACACGTGGTGAGCAGTAGCAAGTTCGCACAAAAAGCAGAGGCAGCTGGGGTCGATTCTGTCATTGCCGAGGGGTTCGAAGCTGGTGGGCACAACGGTCGTGAAGAGACCACTACCCTTTGTCTTATTCCTGCCGTTCGCGAAGTGATCCAAGTGCCACTCATTGCTGCCGGAGGAATCGCCTCGGGAGCAGCCATAGTCGCTTGTATGGCTCTCGGAGCCGAGGGCGTGCAGATCGGTACCGCCTTTGCTCTTACCGAGGAGAGTGCCTGCCACCAAGCCTTCAAGGAGCATTGTTTTGCCCTAGGCGAAGGGGATACCAAGTTGATGCTGAAGAAGCTGGTGCCTACCCGTTTGGCTAAAGGCGGATTTATGGATCAAGTGGCTGAAGCTGAGGCAAAAGGTGCTACCAAAGAGGAGCTAGCCACTCTGCTAGGCAAAGGAAGAGCCAAGATAGGTATGTCCGGGGGCGATCTCCAAGAGGGCGAACTAGAAATTGGGCAAATTGCCTCCACCATCAATGCTATACGGCCAGTCCGTGAGGTGATGAATCAACTCCTACACGATGCCAAAGCGATTCTCCGTGACCTCTCCAAAATCACCCTGTAATCACACCTAATATTCATTCAAAAGCGCCCCTTTAGGTTTTGCCTATAGGGGTGTTTTCTGTTTTCACAACCCCTTACCCCTAGGGGTTATATCTATAAATACCTATATATGAGTAGGTCGCGACTAGCAATTTACCCAAAAATAGGGAGAGCCTTTCTGCCCAAATATAGCCAACTTTGCGGAAGTATTCATATAAAAGTATTATTCAATGAACATTTTACAGAGAACAGCCCTATTCCTTTTCCTTTCCACACTATTATTAGTGGGTTGCAGCAAGGGAGAGAATAATAAGCAGGAAGAGAATGAGGTAACCACTAGCACTTTGGACGTGGATTCACTTTTGAACAATCCTGATGCTTTCGTGGATCAAGATGTAGTGCTAGAGGGTATCTGCACTCATATATGCAAGCATGGCGGTGGCAAGATATTCTTGATGGGAAGCGACGATACCAATACCATACGAGTGGAGGCTGGTGACGCGATTGGGAGTTTCCCCCAGAAGTGCGTTCACAGCGTTGTAAAGGTAGAGGGCAAACTCGTTGAGGAGCGTATTGATGAAGCTTATCTTGCACAGTGGGAAGCTGAGGTGGCCGAAGCTGCAAAGCAACATAGCGAGGGCTCAAGTGGTTGTGCAGCTGATATGCAGGCCAACGCCGAGCAGGCCACTAATAGCATCGCTGAGCGGATTGCCAACTTTCGCACTCGCATTGCAGAGCGTACCGATCGTGAGGGGAAAGCCTATGTGAGCCTTTATCATATCGTTGCTGATAAGTACGAGATTGTAGAGTAACTAGATGGAGGCGAATAAATACCATCTTTCGTGGAATCAAATCAGAAGGGGGTGTCGATGGTTGCATCGGCACTGCTCCTTCTTATTTGCAGGGGTGGTATTGATTTACGCCCTATCTGGAATATTGATGAATCATCGCGACCAGATCAATCCTAGTTATACCGCTAAGCGAATAATCCTGCAGCAGGCGATAGCAGATACTCCGAGGGCGAAAGGAACGGTGACCCAAGAGGAGCTCACTACCCTCCTTACGAGCATCAACGAGGAAAAGAATTACACCAAGCACTACTACCCCGATGATAAGAGCCTCAAGGTATTTCTCAAAGGTGGCTCCACACTCGAGGTTGACCTAAGTAATGGCACTGCTACGTACGACCGCCTCCGTAAGCGCCCTATCCTGAGCGACTTTGTTAGGCTACACTACAACCCAGGACGTTGGTGGACTTATTTCTCCGATCTATTTGCCGTCGCTTTAATCCTTATTACCCTCTCAGGGCTACTTCTAGTCAAAGGGAAGCGAGGTCTTAAAGGAATAGGTGGAGTAGAATTGATCATTGGGATAGTGATACCACTACTATTCCTCTGGTTATGAAAAAGCTTCTGATACTCCTCTTGTTCCTCTCTATCCCGATAGAGTGGGCGATGGCTCAGACCCCTAGAATGTCTGAGCTCACTATCACGGTGAAAGATAGTGATAGTGGCGAACCACTAATAGGGGCTTTGGTGCGTATGGAGCGGGGTAAGCAACTCTATACTGGTGCCACCGACCCTTACGGTATCATCACTTTCCCAAAGGTGCTACCTGGCAGTTATCAGCTGCAGGTCACCTACATTGGTTATGATAAAAAGGTAGAGCATTTCAAGGTTACTAATTCCAAGCAAAGTATCTCTATTATACTGAAGAATAGTAGTCGCGAGCTACAGGAGGTGGTGGTGACAGCAAAGTCCTCTAAAGGAATGACCAGTTCCTCCCTTATTGGCCAAACCGCCATGGCACATATTCAGCCCTCTAGCATTGCCGATGTGCTGGAGCTACTTCCAGGAGGCTTCTCATCCGACCCCCAACTCACCAGTCCCGATATTATTCGGCTAAGAGAGGCAACGCTTCCTATCGTTGGGCAGCATAATTTACTTCCACGCGTCAATCAATCTAATTACAATACCTCCTCCATGGGCACCACCTTCCTTATTGATGGCGTGCCACTCAAGATGGATGCGGGGTTTAGGGGCATGCAGGGGAATAACTATGAATACCCTATCCGAATACCGATCAATGCCGGAGTGGATATGCGTACTATTGCCACGGACGAGGTGGAGAGTATAGAGGTGGTGCGAGGAATCCCTTCTGTAGAGCACTCTGACCTCACTAGTGGCCTGATCAAGGTAAAACGTAAACAATGGAGCGATGACCTAAACGGGCGCTTCAAGTCCGATATGAGTAGCAAGCTATTTTTCCTCTCCAAAGGGGTGACACTCCGTGAAGAGCATCTCAATCTCATCGCCAGTGTAGGTTACCTCTCCGCCTATTCCGATCCTCGCAGTGTGCGGGATTGCTACGAGCGTATCAATAGCTCTCTACGCCTGTCGGGTAAGTGGCAGTTGGGAGTAGGGGCACTCAGCTCTCACACCAATGTAGATTATACCGGCACGATCGACGACCGCAAGAGGGATCAAGACTTAGATTATAACCCCAAGGATAGTTACAAGGCAAGCTATCATAGCCTTGCTTTTTCGCAAACTTTGTCGCTCTTGCCTAAGGAAAATGGATGGCTCCACGCTCTGGAGATGATTCTCTCCGCTACCCATACATGGGATCGCACGGAGATTACTAAGGATATGCTCCTTAATAGGGATGTCCCTTATCTCACGCAGAAGGAGGAGGGGGAGTTTGAGGGAAAGTACTATCCCCGTAATTATGTGGCGTCGCATCTAGTGGATAGCCGACCCCTCTACCTTTATGCAAAGGTGAAGGGAAGTACGCACATGGAGAGGGATTGGGGTAAGCAGCGGATTAAGTATGGAGCCACTTGGTCGTACAGTAAGAATAGAGGCAAAGGGACGCTTTTTGACTTGGATCGGCCTCTCTTCTGGACCGCTGGCAGTCGCCCACGCCCATTCTGTGATATCCCAGCAAAAAGTGTGCTCTCCTTATTTCTGGAGGATGAGCTCTCCATTCCTATCGGTGCCCATACCTTCACACTCATGGCAGGCATAGTGAGCAATCAACTTCTACATCTCGATAGCTCTTATCAAATGAGTGGCAAGTGGTATACAGACCTTCGCCTCAATGCCCGCCTCAGCTTTGCCCCTATCTCCGTGCGGGAGCAACCACTGCGTCTACAGTTGCTTGGAGGGGTCGGAAGCCTTAGTATGTTCCCCTCTATGGATCAGCTTTACCCCGATACCGTGTACGACGACTTTGTGGAGCTCAATTATTACCATGCCAATCCCAATTATCGCCTCGTCTACCTACGCACCTATATCTACCACCCCAATAATCGGCCACTAAAGCCGGCAAAGAATATCAAGATAGAGGGTCGGCTCGACCTCGATTGGGCTGGATACTCCGCCTCCGTCACCTATTTCTACGAGCGGATGAGTAGCGGGTTTCGTAATGATGCAGAGCTGAAGATTGCCAGTTTTAAGCGCTACAACCCCTCCTCTGTCCCTTATGATGCCCTTACGGCCAAGCCTGCTATTACCGATTTTACCTACCAAGAGTCGAAGCAATTCAGGCTCCTCGGAAAAGTCACCAATGGTAGCGAAACCTCAAAGGTGGGGCTGGAGTGGATGCTGAGCACCCCTCGCTATTCTTTCCTTAATACCCGAGTTACTTTCTCTGGAGCGTGGTTCAGAACTATTTATCGCAATAGTTTGCCTCAATATGAGCGACCAAAAGCGGTACTTGGAGATAGTGAGGTGCCTTATATGGGGATCTATCGGGACAATGAGATATTGGTACGAGAGATGCTGAATAGCGACCTGAGGCTGGACTCTTACCTTCCTAAGATTGGGCTAGGTGTGTCGCTCTCGTTCCAATCCAATTGGTACTCCTCTTCGCAGAAGATGCCCATCTCCAATTACCCTGACCTCTATGTGGATCTGAAGGATGGTAAGGAGCATTCCTTTAGGGAGCAAGATAAGTCGGATACTTACTTGCAGTGGCTCAAGCGGTCGTATAGCGATAGCTCTTTTGAGCGGTATGTGGTACCATTTATGATGATTACCAACCTCAAGGCTACCAAGCGACTATTTGGGGAGCGACTTAATGTGGCTCTCTTTGTGAATAAGATATTCGATTACTCCCCTGATATTCATCAGAAAGGGTATGTAATCCGGCGAAACCAATATCCCTACTTTGGGATGGAATTGATGGTGACCTTATGAAAAAGATAGTTGAACTCTTCTCTTGGCTTTTCATAGCATGCCTACTCTATGACTGCCATGCGGGCGATAGAGCCGATGTGATGACGGAGGTGACGGTGCGGGTGTTTATGGACTCTTTGGTAGCTGTGAAGCAACAAAGCTACCAGATTAAGTTCCATAATCAAAATACTCGTGTGACTACTATCCGTAATTCTATCTCCTCATCTAGCTATAGCGACCAACTGCTGCGTGGGCTCTACGATGTGCAGGTAGAGGGGACGCTCTTATTGGACAATGGGGAGCGAGTATGGGTGCGTGGTTCTGCTACTGAGCAGGAGTTCCTTTCGAGTGAAAGCTCATGTGAAATCCATTTGGTACGTATGCAATGAAAAGGGGGAAGTTGATCTTATTCACGATGTGGCTCTTCATAGCTGCTACGGAGATGGTGGCGCAAGAAAGGGATACCTTGCCCCTGCTTTCTCGCTCCCTCGAGCATGCGGTGGTAGATGCTACGATGCTTAGGTATTATCACGATAATGTGGCATTGCATCATCTCCTTTACCCCTCTTCTCTCTCAACTTTTGGCACAGAGTACCATTGGAGGCACGAGAAAAGAGCTTTTCTGGAACAGATCGGTTCGGGAGAGAGCCTTGCCCATATTTATGCTACTACCTATCTAAAGCCTTCACGGTCACGGCACTTGTGGGGAAGTGCTACCTATTCTACTGGGCTGATCAAGGGGGTTCGCTTCAATAGCACTTCCGACTTTGCTCGCCTCTATCCTTATATAGTGGCAGATGCAGAGGGGGGCAACCTATCTCACGAGCGGTATGCCTTTGGTGGGGGATATAGCGGAGCATGGCACCAATGGAGAGTGGCTGGAGAGGTGCAGTACCTTTCGCAACAGGAGTATCGAAGGGTGGATCCACGTCCGCGCAACATTGTCTCTAACTTAACTATGAATATCGGTGTGGCACATCCACTAGGCAGACATATTGTAGGGCTTTCATTAGGGCATGAGATCTACAAACAGCGGAGTAGCGTTGCCTTTTACTCTCCTTTGGGCACTACCATTCAATGGCTGATGAATGGCTTGGGAGGGAGTTTTGCCCGCTTCAATACCAATACCCCTACGGTCTACTACCGTGGCTATGGCCTCTTTAGCTCGGCACATATCGCTCCACTCTATGGAGATGGCTTCCTCGCCAAGGTGGGCTATCGCTATCATCGGCTTGAGGAGATACTCACCGATATGAACGAAGTCCCCATTCACCACTACAACGATCATCAATTGGAGGTAGCTATCGGGTACTTATGGCAAGGACCCTGGCAACAAGGGGTCGAACTGAAAGGAGAAATGAAGCTGCGGCAAGGGGTAGAGCATATCGTTGGCGAGTCTAATGCTGGTACCTATCCAGTAATTGGTGAGTTGCCCAACTTCTACTTCCCCCGCTACCAAGGGTCGCTCGCTTGGCACGTTGGTCGGTCGGAAGGTAGAGTGAAGTGGCAGCTCTCCCCCGTACTATCCTATAGGTACCTAGCGATACGGAAGTTAGAGCCTAGCTCCACGCTACAGAACCAACGGTGGCAGTTCGCCCTCAGTGGCTTCGGTTCCTATCAAGTGGATAAAGCTAACTACTTAGCCCTCTCCTGCCACATAGGCTATTCTCCACTTAGTAAGGGCGCGGTCTCCCTCTCACATACTACCTTGAAGGAGGAGCTGAGTAGGCAGGTTGAGCGTAGTTTCTCGGTTATCAATGCATCGCATCTCTCCTTCGAGATAGCTCCTAAGTGGCACTACACTATACAGGGGTGGGGAGCCCTGCCTTGGGGCGTAGAGGTGGGCGGAAAATACCGCTTTGATCGTTACAGCGGTGGAGGAATAGAGACACTTATTGGCCATCGGGTAGAGGGCGTAGTTCAATTGGTCTTTTAAACAGTTTTAATTTTTAATAGATAGATATATGAAGAAGTTATTTTTACTATTCGGGTTATGTGTGACGTTGCTCCTACTCTGGAGCTGTGAGAGCGACCTTCCAGAGGTACCGAAGGATGCCGAAGTTACCTTTCAGTTAAAGGCACCATTGGGTGTTGAAGGTAGCATTACAGAAGCTACAGGCGAGCTCACCTCCAGAAGCGATGGTAAGGTGTTGCCTATTTCTTTTAAGGAGGGTAAGGCGGTGCTTCACTTGGTGCAGGGAGAAGCCTATGCTATGAAGGTGATGTGTCGCTTCGAGTGCAAAGGTGCTTTAGCAGAGTTAGAGTACAAAGAGGACTTTGTAGTTGAGGCAAAGGCAAAATCCGACCGCACTTGCCAATTGATGTGGGAGATGCCTAAGGAGAGCTTCGTTATCAGCGAGATATTCTTTGCTGGAAGTCGAAATAGCAAGGGCGAGCAGTACGATGAGGATAAGTACATCAAGATTACCAACAATAGTCCCGTAACGAGATATCTTGATGGACTAGCTCTAGTAAAGTCGCTCTGGCAGTCGGATGATAAGGTAGAAGCAAAGCCCGATGTGAGGGCAACACACTTCGTAACCGACTTAGTGATGCAGTTCCCCGGCAGTGGAAAAGAGTATGCGGTGAAACCTTATGAGAGTGTTATCTTGTGCCACTCTGCCATTGACCATACAAAGGAGAATCCAAATTCAATAGACCTATCCAACGCCAACTTCGAGTGGATGAGTGATAAGGGCTATATTGATTCTGAGACCCCCGACAATCCTAAGGTACCCAATATGAAACTTGTGTTCATCAGCGACCCTTATGGCGATGGAACTGAGAATTGGTCCATGAGTACCAATGGCCAGCACAGTTATGCCATTGTTGACCTACAAGGCAAATCGGTTCAGGACCTCGTGAAAGAGTGCACTTACGCTTACAAAGAGCTAATGATATATGAAGGAATGGACCCAATGGAGTTACCTGGGCAACCTGCTTTGAAGTTGCCAAATGAGTGGGTACTAGATGCTGTGAACCTCAGTATGACTAATGAGAAACAGTGGTTGCCTATATCAGAGAAACTGGATGCCGGCTATGCTAAGGTGGCAGATGAGCTGAATGATGATGCACGTTACGGTAAAAAGGTGGTGCGGAAGAGCCTATCGGATGGGTCTAAGGTACTAAAGGATACAAATAACTCTACCGAAGACTTTGTAGCAAAGGAACTGAAGTAAGTAGAGACTAACAATTAATTAATTTATTAAGAAGTATATGAAAGCAGTGAAGTATCTATGGGGGTTTGTAGCCCTTTTGGCTTTCGGACTAGTCAGCTGTGAGCCAAAAAATGAGAAAGAGGTAGCAGTGGAGCGTGAATGTAGCTTCGTTTTGAAAGCACCTCTAGGTGTGAATGCAGGAGTGTACAGCGACCTTAAAATCTCCTTCAAAAGCAATAAAGATGGCCAAACCTCTGAGCTAATCTCTAAGGAACCGACCTTCAAGAAGGTGCTTTTGGAGGGCGTATATGAGGTCTCTGTTGAGGCTACTTTGGCGTATCAGTCGGAGAAGCTAGGTAGAGTCTCTACTCCTATCTCTATAAAAGAGCAGGTGACGGTGACTAAGGAGCGTACCACCTTCGAGCTCACCCCACAGTATGTAGAGAATAGCAATGCAGGCTTTGTGATTGAGGAGCTTTTCTTTAGCCCTACCATTGATCCTGAGACTGGAAAGACCTTTAAGTACTCTGAGCAGTACATAAAGATTACCAATAATTCAGACGTCACTCTCTTTGCCGATAGTTTGGCGATTGTGCAGTCGGAAGATTTGTGCAATATGAAGCGAGAATATGTCGATAGTCCGCTGGATAAGGCTCTTACGGTCAGTTTTGTCTCCATGATTCCTGGTGATGGCAAGAGCCATCCAGTGAAGCCAGGTGCATCACTGATTATCGCCAATGATGCCAAAGACCACTCAAAGGTTTTCAAGGGGGCGACAGACCTTTCGCACGCCGACTTTGAGATCTACGACCTCTCTGAAAATCCTAGGTTTCAAGATGTGGATAATCCTGAGGTGCCCAACCTGATCTCTTACTATAAGTCTTCACTTACCCTCTCCTCTTTCCACCAGCGTGGCGTCACTACGATTGCTCTAGTGCGTATGCCGGTAGATCGTGAGACATTCATCAAGGATTACTTGTGGGATGGTAAGTATATTTTTAAGTTTAAGGACTTTGTGAAGGAGATGTCACTTAAAACCTATAAGATACCTCACGAGTGGATGGTTGATGTGGTATTCCTCGGTATCGAAGATGCTATTGAGTGGCGATTTATTCCCGATGTCCTAGATGCTGGTTACACTGGTTGGTGCAAGAGCTTTAATGATAAGACTGGCCAAGGAACCGCAGTGATCCGTAAGGTGGCTCGGGAAGCCAATGGTAGAAAGTATCTGATGGATACTAATAACTCTACCAACGACTTCAATAACCGTGTACAACCTTCGCTAAAAGCAACAAAGCAATGATCGGAACTGACTCCTCGGCCATCATTGAGTGTCGAGGATTAACTCATTACTATGGTAAGCGCCTCATTTATGAGGGGCTTACCTTTGATGTGCCTAGAGGGCGTATCTTGGGGCTCTTGGGCAAGAATGGTACGGGCAAGACTACCACCATCAATATCCTAGCTGGCTATCTGAAGCCTCGAAGCGGGGTGTGTAAGATGCTGGGCTATGATATTCAGTCAATGCCCCCTGAGGTAAAGGCCAACATTGCTCTTCTGATTGAGGGACATGTGCAGTATAGCTTTATGACTGTGGAGGAGATTGAGCGCTTCTATGCTCGCTTTTATCCTCGTTGGAAGCGAGATATCTACTACGACCTAGTCAGTCTGCTTAAAATTGCCCCTCATCAGCGGATCAGTCGTATGTCGTGTGGACAGCGGTCGCAAGTGGCACTAGGGCTGATTTTGGCTCAAGATGCCGACCTCTTGGTGCTGGATGACTTTTCGTTGGGCCTCGACCCTGGTTATCGCCGGCTTTTCATCGACTACTTAAAGGAATTTACCAAGGGACGTGATAAGACCGTCTTCCTTACTTCTCACATCATTCAGGATATGGAGCGACTGATCGATGACTGCATTATCCTAGATTATGGTAAGATCCTTTTGCAGATGCCTGTGGCGGAGCTGATGGATTCTTTCCATAGGTATTTAGTAAAGCTAGGGGCGGAGAGTATAGAGCTACCAGATGATCCGAAGCTGTGGCACCCCACAGTGATAGGGCAGCAGGCAGAGCTACATAGCTTTGAGGGGATAAAGTATATTCGAGAGTATCTTGCCAAACACCAATTGCCATATAGTGAGCTAGTGGAGGAGCGGATGTCTCTGGAGGATGTGTTTATAGGTTTGACCGGAAAGTATTGAGGTATGATAGACGGATTGGTATATAAGGAGTGGATCAAGACAAGGTGGGCGGTGCTACTACTCACCCTCTTAGGGCTAGGAGTAACGGGGTATGCCTTGCTCTCGCTAGGTAGGATCGTAGCTGTGCGTGGGGTGGCTCATCTTTGGGAAGTGCTCCTCTCAAAGGATGTCCTTTTGCTAGATGCCCTCAAGTATCAGCCTATATTGTGTGGCTTGGTGCTAGCGGTAGTGCAGTGGGCTCCTGAAATGGTGCAAAAGCGATTGAAGCTCACCCTTCATCTCCCAATACCGCTTGGGAGGATTACCTTCGTGATGCTCTCGTATGGAGCAGTGGTGCTGGGCTTACTTTTCCTCGTACAGATGCTGATCCTATGGGGCGACCTCTCTCGGATCTTGGCTCCAGAGTTAGTGACCCATTTGCTGGTTAGTGTCGCCCCTTGGTTCTTGGCAGGATGGGCAATGTATGGCGTAGCTACTTGGGTAGTAGTGGAGCCTACGTGGCGCGGGCGGTTGTTACGCATGCTAGTGAGCTACGGGGTGGTATCGCTCTACTTCGTGGCAGAGACCCCTCGAGCTTATCAAGATCTATTGTGGGTGGTGGGGCTTTGGTCTCTTCTACTTTGCTACGTGGCTATTTTATCTATTTATCGCTTTAAGGAGGGTGTGCAGTAATCTAGGCTTATGAAAATCTTTTTCAAACTATTGATGGGCGTAGTATCGGCACTGATGCTGATTTGGGGGATTACTTCGTTGGCTGCTTTAATGCAAAGAGGTGGCGACTATGTGCCTTTTACCCTCTATAGTGAGGTGGTGGGCGAATTTGTATCGCTGGATAATAGTGGTGAGAATGGAAGTCGCTACTATGACTATGCGGGGCGGGAATACACTGAGAGTGAGTTTGATAGTGTATTGCCATCATTTTATTTCCGCCAGTTGGTGATGGATGGACGTTTGCCCGATAGTATCAATGGTGTGGCGGTCTCACCGAGTATGCTAGAGGAGCAGAGCTTTATCTTTATATCGCATCCCTCCTCTATCAATTGCCACATTACACCCCTCTATTTCTTATTAGAGTCAATGTCCAAGCGGGTCTATCTCGAGATGCCGAGCGATGTCTTTCGATTAGGGAAAAAGGGCATCGAATTTATTGATATGAGTCGTAATGAGGTGGATAGGGCAAAGTCGGAGCTGTTTCAGAAGGCGTTTGAAGCTAGAGGAGTGACCTTCCCGATCGCTCTAGTGGCGGGCGATGCTACCACTAAGAAACCGTACGACCATGGGTATCTTTTGCTTGATGCCAAGGGGAGGCTCTTTAATCTGAGACAAGCGGTGGGGCGTCCCTATCTAAAAGAGATCGCACTACCCAGTGGTGTGGAGCCCCAGCAGCTTTTTGTGACTGAGTACCCAAGTCGTGCCTTCCTGGGTTTCTTGGCCGATAAAGAGGGCCAGTTTTATGCCATTACACTCCCAGATTATCGACTGGTAAAGGCGGAGTTGCCTCCTTTGGACTTGTCACGGGATAAGCTGACGATATTTGGCAATCCCTTTTACTGGACGGTGATTAGGAGCCGCGATGGCGAAGCACTATATACCGCTTTAGAGGCGGGGTCGCTTCGGCGGATGAAGGAGCTCCGTTTTGAGTCTTCGGAAGAGAGCTCTATTGCGAAGTATCTAGTGCCTTTCCAGCTCTCCTTTACCTCTCCACTACATGGCTACTTCCGTCCCGAGGTGCACCACTTTTCGTGGATAGGGCTCTTGGTGTGGTTGGTCGTCGGAGGTGTGTGGGTGTCGGCCTTACGTGCTAGGCAGTGGCGATCAAGTAGCTCCAAGCCACTGAAGTAGAGAAGCTTGGCTTCTTAATGCTATTGCTAGTGTAGCTAATATAGAGAAGGGTCGTTGAGGTGCAGATACGCACTTCAATGACCCTTCTCAATATCTGTGTCAATCAATGCTTTCCAAGAGACTGTTGCACGAAGGCGATCTGCGGCGTTGCTTTCTGAATTCGGCCTAGGTCACGTACGTGAGTACGCTCCCTTCACCCAGGTGGGGCCTTGGTGCCCTACGGCACCTTGCCCTCATCCTCAGGCCTTGCATCTCATCCTTCGTGCAAAGTCTCAGCACATTTGAAGCAAATGTGCGAGAATGGCACTTCGTGCAAACATTCTCCTCTAAAACTGACTGCCTAGTAGAGCAAAAGTGGAGATGCAACTAAGCAATCGGCGAGTTGCATCTCGCCGATTGCTTAGTTGCATCTCAATTAATGGCTTTTTATGGGGTTGTGTATCAGTGGGTTACAAAGGCACTTTTTCGCCCCTGAAATATTGTGTTTATCTGTGCGTCATTATCGGACTTGCCGGACAACCAGATACATTGATTTGCTACGAGAAAGCTAGATCTCTAGGGCGCCGATGAGCTCTTGGATATCGGTGATGTTGTGCCGCTCCATATAGGCTTGCAGCCCCTCGATCATTTTGAGAGGTGAGAGGGGATCCACGAAGTTGTAGGTGCCTACTTGGATGGCGGTGGCGCCTGCGAGGAGAAATTCTATCACGTCGGTAGCGTTGGTGATGCCTCCGATGCCGATCACTGGAATCTGAACCGCCTTTGCCACTTGCCATACCATACGGAGAGCAATCGGTTTGATAGCTGGTCCTGAGAGACCGCCGGTAACGGTGGAGAGGATGGGGCGACGTCGCTCGGCATCCACTGCCATACCGAGGAAGGTATTGACGAGGGAGAGGGCGTCGGCACCGTGTTGTTCGGCGATAGTCGCCATCTTGGCAATGTCGGTGACGTTGGGCGAGAGCTTCACTATAAGCGTGTGGTGGTAGACTTTGCGTATCTCCGAGACAATCTCGGCGATGCCTTTTTCGGAAACTCCGAAGGCCATACCGCCATTCTTTACGTTGGGGCAAGAGATATTGAGCTCCATAGCGTGGATGCCTGGGAGGTCGTTCATTGCCGAGGCAACAGCGATGTAATCGTCGATGGTAGAGCCATTAACGTTGGGAATGATCTCGGTGCCTAGTTGGATCGCTTCCGGATAGATGTGGTCGATGTAGTGCTGTAGCCCTAGGTTTTGGAGTCCTACCGCATTGAGCATGCCCGAGGGGGTCTCAGCCATCCGCTGTGGGGCATTGCCTTCTCTTGGCTCTAGGGTGGTGCCTTTGGTGAAGATGGCTCCTAGCTTCCCCACGTCATATATCTTATCCATCAGTAGCCCGTCCCCAAAGGTTCCCGAAGCTGTAGTGATGGGATTTTTAAGTTGTAGCTCCCCGATCTGTACCTCTAAATTCCTTTTCATACCTGCTCTATTTTATTCCCAAAGTAATTGTGATGTGTTGAAAACGGGGCCGTCGTGGCAGACGGTTTTGTGTCCCTTTGCAGTCGGTTCCACACAGCAGAGGCATACGCCGATACCGCATGCCATCCTATTCTCGAGTGAAGCTTGTGCTGGGAGCCCTTGTTGCTTTGCCCAATGGGCAACGGCTTTCATCATGGGGGTAGGTCCACACATATATATATGAGTGAAGTGACCTTCACGGAGAATAGGGTGGTCGGTCACGAATCCTTGGCTACCGAGAGAGCCATCTTCGGTGGAGAGGTGGAGGGTGCCTAGCTCCTCAAAGTGGTGGAGGTTGGAGAAGTGGGCTTGGCTTCTAGCTCCGAGAAGAAAGCTGGGGGCGATGCCCTGTTGCTTCATCGCCTTGCCAAGAGCATACATAGGGGCTACACCTACGCCTCCGCCCACTAGAAGGGGTTGGCTTTCAGCGGGGGGTAGCTCAAAGCTATTACCAAGTGGCAAGAGGATCTGGTACTCTGCTCCGATGGGTGCCTGCATCAGTAGCCGGGTGGCTCTACCAGCGGACTGTATGAGTAGGCTCAGCACTCGCTCTGTGCTATCGTAGATAGAGATGGGGCGACGGAGAAGTAGCCCATCGGGTGCTTTTACCCAAACTTGCACAAACTGTCCTGGTGCGAAGTGGGGTAGCTTTACTCCCGCTTCTACTGGTGTGAAGTGTCCTAGAAAGAGGCGGTCGGAGTACTCTTCCCGCTCTACTAGTTTCATTTTTAAGTCCAATATCTCTTTGCTCATACGGTATCTCTTTTTGAGGAAATAGTTCTCTTTCTGTGCAAAAGTAGCTATAAATTCCTATACCAGCGGAATGTTGCTATATTTACAAAAGATATTATTGGACTTATAAACCTATGACAACGATAGATTGGTCACCTCGTGAGCGTGCATTGCGGGAGGAGTACAAGCTCCTTTCGCTAGAGTTTTCGCAACTCTATACGGAGCATCAGGACCTGATTAATACGGTGGGTCCTCGGCTTTCGGCGGAGTATCTGCAAGCGGTGGGGGAGTTGCAGTACGAGGTGCTGCAGCTCCAGCTGGAGATAAAGCTACTCTCGATGCGGGAAAGCTTGCTCCGCCAGTATGTGAATAGAGACGAGACGCCCGATGTGGAGCGTGTGAATAAGGAGCTGGAGAGGGTACGGGAGGAGTATAATGCAACGCTGAGGCAGGAGAGTGAGAAGCTCTTTTATGCCAAGGAGTATCTCAAGTCACCTGAGCTTTCGCCCGACGAGAGTAAGGAGATACGCAGGCTCTACCAGACCATAGTGAAGTTGGTACACCCTGACCTTCATCCAGAGGCAACGGAGGAGATGATCGAGATATTTCGCAGGGCAACGCAACTCTATAAGGAGGGGGATCTTGATGGCATTCGGGACCTCTATAATGTGGTGCTCTTTAAGCACCCCACGGAGGGGATAGATGTGACCAATGGGATAGAGTACGAGATAGAACAGCTGAAGGGGCGGATTGCTAAGATAAAGGCAAAGATTGAGGAGCTTTGGCAGACGTTCCCTTATACCTTTGCTAAGGAGCTAGCGGACCCTCAGTGGGTGGAGCAAAGACAAAGGGACTTGGCGGAGACGATCCGGCAATTGGAGGAGCGTAAGGCGAAGATGCAGGAGATCATTACGCTCTTGGAGGAGTATGAATCACAAGGTTTTTGATTATGGCAGAGCAAGGCGGTATCACACCACTTAATGATAAGCTTCTTGCCCTGATTGGCACAGGGGGTATCAATAGTTTGGGGCTTCCAAAGCGGGAGATCTTTTTACTAGATATCATCGTGGCGGGCACTACGCATGTGGATAATATCCATGAGCTGAAGGCACAGATCGTTCCTGGCACGCTGCTAAAGATGGTGCGGAGACCCAAGAATATCTACGATGAAAAAGCGATTGCTCTCTTTATGGGTGCCGACCAGATTGGGTTTGTGCCTCGGACGCTCAACCTTATCATTTCCCGTCTGATGGATGCGGGCAAGGAGTTTTATGCCAAGGTGACGGAGGTGATGGAGCGGGGTGAGTGGGTGCGTATCGAGGCTAAGATCTATATGGTGGAGTAGAGCCAAGAAAAAGCCCCCTCCTCAAAGAAAAACTACACCTTACTGAATTATGGACAAGGCAGGTTCAATAATCTTTGTATGTTTGTAGCGTCACCTCACTTTTTAAGTGGGTGAAAATGTTGCTTGAGCGGTGGATTGTTATTTGGTTTTACATTTATAATTGTGGTAACTATATGAAAGTACTTAAGTCTGTTTTTCTTGTGTCTGTTGCACTTCTTCTCTCAGTTGAGTGGTTGTCAGCACAAACTATCGACGCCCCTTGGCTTACGGAGAAGAAATTGGAAGCCACCCCAAAGACCCTATTTGACAAGAGTCATCTACGGGTCTATTATCAGCTTTTTTACCGGCCTAATCACGAGGTTAAGGATGTGAAGAAGGAGGCGCTTACTATTCTTTTGGTGGGCGATAAAGCATTGATGTACGAAGACTACAACGTTTTGAGATGCGATTCACTTGAGAGAGCGTATGTGGAGGAGGGGAAAACTGCGGGGGAGGATATGGGAGTAGCACTTAAACTCAAAACTTCAGTGAAAGATAAGGTGATTACATTGCTCGACCAAAATAAAATCATCTATGCACTGAACTCCATTGCCTTTAACGATTACTACTATGAGGAAGAGATCCCTACTTTCGACTGGCAACTATCGGATGATCAGAAAACTATCTCGGGCTTGGACTGTCGGAAAGCGACTATGCACTTCAGAGGAAGAGATTACGTGGCGTGGTATAGTACTGAGGTCGCTCTTCCCTACGGTCCTTACAAGTTTGGAGGGCTTCCAGGAATTATCGTAGAGATTTACGATACGGAGATGGACTACCAATTTACGCTCGTCCAGATGCAACAAGGTAACTTGGGGGATCAGATTGGGTTTAATTTTGACAATAATAGGTTGATGAAAACCTCTCGTACTAATGCGATGAGGGCATTGGAAAACTACCGCAAAGACCCAGGAAGGATGATATCTCAGAAAGCGAGAAGAAGAGATGGAAAACCGCTTGAGGCTAAGGCTATTCCACATAATCCTATCGAACTGAAGTAACTGACCTATCCATGACGAAGCGACTACTCCTCTCGCTCCTCTGTTTTATCCCTTCTTTGCTTTTTGCACAAAGTGCAAAACTGAAGGTGGAGGTATCAGATGTGGCTAGCCATAGCCCTATAGGGTCTGCTGTGCTCACCTATTTTGACCCTTCTGGTCATCAGCTCGGGTACGTGCTCACCAATAGTTCTGGAGTGGCTTATCTGCCCACTACCGATCAACTCCACAAAGTACGCATCAAGAAGATGGGCTATCACGAGAAGGAGATAGAGCTATCGGGAAACCAAAAAGAGGTGATTCAGGTAGCTTTGAAGGAAAAGGGGGAGTTGCTTCCAGAGTTTGTCTATACCATTCCTGCAATTCAGCGTAAGAACGATACTATTGTGTACAATGCAGGTTCGTTTATTACACCCAAAGATACTTATCTCCGTGACTTATTGGAGAAGTTGCCTGGGGTACGAATTAATGAAATCGGAAAGGTCTATTACCAAGGAGAGCCCATCAAACGTTTTTATATTGAGGGGAAGGACCTGCTCGGGAGTCAGTATTCACTTGCAACGGAGAACCTATCAGTTGAGTCTGTTTCTAAAGTAGAGATCCTAGAGCAGTATCAGGATGTCAAACTACTTCAAGGTATTGTGCCTGAGTCCAAGAGCTCTATGAATATCGTGCTGAAAGAGAGTTACAAGGCGAGGTACTTTGGCTACATAGAGGGTGGTATAGGGTATGAGCCCCTTCTCTACGAAAGCAAAGCCAATGCTACTAAGGTGAGTAAGTCTCCCCTGCAGTATTATATCCTCGGCGCTGCAGATAATCATAGGGCTGAAAGTGTCAACACGCCTCTCAGCATCAATGTATCTGAACTCAATAGTCTTGCCCCACAAAATGGCGTTCGATCCTCTACTGGTATTGGTGGTAAACCGATTGATGCCAAATACTATATTCGAAATAGGAGTTGGCAACTCTCAACCAATGGGCTCTTGAGTTTTTCGGAAGAGGATCAACTAAGGCTTAACTTGACTGGTGGGCACGACTGGTTGGGGCAAGAGGAAGAGGAGACGGAGCTTTATAAAGAGCTTAATCAAAGCATCAGTGAGCGGAGAATTAACGAGAGTGGACTGACGAGATTTTGCCCTACACTTGCCTTTGAGCTTAATAGCCGTAATAAGTATGTCAGTGATAAGCTGGTGGCGGACATGGGGTGGAGCGAGCGATTTAATCATATATATGGAAGCAAGAGAGAGCTCACCTACCGACCCCGGCACAATTATTGGTGGCTTCAGAATAACCTCGAAACCACACTTCCACTTAAGGAGGATCGTAGTCTACTAGGCAGAGTCTACAGTAAAATTCTATATGGAGCGTCGAGCAATCACTTAGGGATTGAGGGGTGGGACAATCCACTTTTCCAAAACGAATGGCAGGCAAAGCATGGGTTTGAAACCCATATTGGTTTGCCAAAGTCTATGACGCTTTCCATATCCATTGACGACCATCTTTTCATCAGGAAGTATGAGGTGGATAGGGTGGAGAATGAGTTGGTACACAATGAATTGGAGTTGAACCCTCGATGGGCTATCCCTTTCATGCAGAAACGAGGACGACTTACCTTGGGTGCAGCGCTGACACATACTACTCAGAGGATTGCTGACCAGACTGCATACCTTTGGGATTTATCTCCAAACTTGAGCGCCCGTTACAAGAGTAGGGAGGGCTGGGAATACATCTTAAGCAGTAGCTACAAACACTATCTACCAAGGGCTAATAGCTACTTCCCTTCGACCTATAGACTAAGCCACAGGTCGCAAGCAACAGACTACCTAGAGAGTTATAAGATGAAGCAATGGAATCTGATGGCTCAATTAAACTACAGCAACCTATTCAGCTACTTCTTTGGTTCTGCAATCCTAAGGTACATAGACACTAGAAGTCCCTTGGTAAGAGATATTTCGCTCTCCCCTGATGGCTTTACCAGCCTCACCTCTCTCAGGTATGAGGGGCACTCACAAGGGGTAACTGGCGAGATCAAAGCTGATAAATCTTTTACTGACCAAGGCGTCAATATCGTATTGGATGGTCTTTACAACTTTACTTCTACCCCGTCATCGCTCAATAGGACTATCGCGCAAGGGTATTTCCATAACTACTGGGCACATCTGAGCGTGATTTATAAAGGTATTGACTGGCTTGTCGTTTCCTGGAAGAGTTCTTATCAACAGGTGCGATCTCAAAGAGGCTCCAGCAACCCTTGGCATACTAGTGCACAGGTTGGCTCTGACTTATCACTTCAATTTGCATTGTCTCCGAATCTAAATCTAGAGTGCAGCTATGAGTGGAGGCATTTTACTAAGGAGGAAAATAGCTCTCAGCCTGATTTCCACCTCCTAAGTGGCTCTATGGATTGGAAGGTTTCAAAAAGATTAAGGCTATCACTCCAATGCAATAATCTACTGGATAGCTATGATTACGTCACAAGGATTGATTCGCCGATTTCTCAGCAAATATCTCTACTTAAACTAAGACCTCGGAGTATCTTTGCAAAAGCGAGTTGGTCCTACTGATAGGGGTAAAAAGCAACAAGAGCTTAGTTTGTAAAAAAAAGCCCCTCCTCTCTTTGGAGAAGGGGGCTTACTTAATTGCTTGGGAGGGGTTATTTCCCTTTGTGGGTCATGATGTGGAGTACCTCTTTATCGGTTTCGGTCATGGCATCACGGCCGATGGAGGTGAGGTTGTCGATGCTTTTGTCGATGTCATCATCTACTACCCCTTCGTTGCTGGTGACCACTTTGTGTTCCATGGCGAGGAGGGAGGAGAGCATCGCTGAGCTGACGCCACTGGTCACTTTGAGACTGCAACTAGGTTTGGCTCCGTCGCAGATCATACCTGTGAGGTTCCCGACCATATTTTTCACGGCAAAGCCAATCTGCTCCTTAGTTCCACCCATCAAGTAGGTGATGCCACATGCACTGCCTGTGGAGGCAACTACACAGCCACAAAGGGCGGAGAGGCGACCTAGCTTCTGCTTGATGTAGATGACCATAAGGTTGCTGAGCATCAATGCACGAATCCTCTTTTCTTCACTCACGCCCTCTTCTTCAGCAAAGGTAAGCACTGGCATCGTGGCCGTAATCCCTTGATTGCCACTTCCCGAATTGCTCATCACGGTTACAGGAGCTCCATCCATTCGGGCATCACAGGCGGCACTGGTGCTAGCAAGGAGACGAGTGTAGGCGGTGTCTCCTAGGTATTTTAGCCCCAATTCTCCTTTGATCATACGACCTACGGAGTGACCATACTGACCCTTTAGTGAGTACTGGGATGCATGCTTATTGAGCCTTGCTGCCTCCTCTATAAATCGGATCTCCTCAAGTGGCATCTCTGTGGCAAATCGGTAGACTAGGTCGAATGTGAGCGGTACTTCTGGGCCATCGTAAGGCTGTGTGGTGCCCTCGTCCTCTTGACCTGAGTGGCTACCCTGTCCCTGCTGTGCTACACCATCGAGGGTGAGGCTCTTGAGGGCGGTATGATTCTTCTCGATAATAGCAATGGCGGTATGGCCTTCGCTATCCTCTAGGGTGGCTTCGATGTAGAGCTTATCTACCTCTCCATCTTTTAGGCGGATGGTGATGATGCCCGCCTCCATAAGTGCTTTGGCTTTGGCAAACTGCTCCTCCGAGAAGTGGTCTAGCACGGTGAGCTCTTTTTCGGGTGCTGCTATCACCGCTCCTAGTGCTATGGCGATAGGTAATCCTATCATACCAGTACCAGGAATGCCTACGCCCATAGCGTTTTTCAGAATGTTGGCACTTAGGTCGAGTGTGATAGACTTAATCTCTCCTGGTAGAATGGCTGAGGCGTGTGCCACAGTAAGTGCCACTGCCACGGGCTCGGTACACCCTGTTGCTGGGAGCACCTCTCGGTGTATCATCTTGATGATATTGAGCTGAAGATCTCTTTCCATAATAGTCTCTATAATAGTATTTGTGTGGTGTTTAGTTATCGTCGCATAAAGATACCTTCTTTACAACTATTTTGCAACCCCCTTCCACCCTTATCACTCTTTTTTTAGTAGCTTTGCATAGTATATATATATGAGATGAGATGATGAATAAAGAAATGTACCAGATGCGGGGTGTCTCTGCCGATAAGGAGGATGTACATGCCGCTATTAAGAATATCGATAAAGGGCTCTATCCACAAGCTTTTTGCAAGATTCTGCCCGACCTGTTGGGCGGTGACCCCAACTATTGTAGCTTGATGCACGCTGATGGGGCGGGGACTAAGAGTAGCCTTGCTTATGCCTATTGGCGTGAGACGGGTGATCTCTCTGTATGGAAAGGGATAGCACAAGATGCCTTGGTAATGAATCTTGATGACCTTCTCTGCGTGGGAGCGGTGGATAATATATTGGTTTCTAGCACTATCGGACGAAATAAGCGTCTGATCCCTGGCGAGGTAATCGCAGCCATTATCAATGGTACGGAGGAGCTCCTGGAGCAGCTTCGAGGGCTGGGTGTAGGTATTTACTCGACTGGTGGTGAGACTGCCGATGTGGGAGACTTGGTACGTACGATCATTGTGGATAGCACGGTGAGCTGTAGGATGAAGCGGTCGAATGTGATCGACAATGCCAATATCAAGGGCGGAGATGTGATCGTGGGTCTGGCTAGCTACGGCCAAGCAACCTATGAGGAGAGCTACAATGGAGGAATGGGAAGTAATGGGCTCACCTCTGCTCGGCATGATATATTTGGTAAGGAGGTGGCACGAAAATACCCTGAGAGCTTTGATGGGGCTCTCCCCGATGAGGTGGTCTATGTGGGCAAGCGTACGCTTACAGAGCCTGTGGAGGGTTTGGATATAGACTATGGTAAATTGGTGCTTTCGCCTACACGTACTTATGCACCTATTGTGGCCAAGATGCTTCAGGAGATGCGTGGGGCGATCCACGGTATGGTGCACTGTACCGGTGGGGCTCAGACCAAGGTGCTTCACTTTGTGCAAGGGAAGCGAGTGATCAAGGATCAGTGGCATCCGATCCCTCCACTCTTTGAGGTGATTGCTCGGGAGGGAAAGACGCCACCGAAGGAGATGTACAAAGTATTCAATATGGGTCATCGCCTGGAGGTTTACTTGCAAGAGTCGGAAGCTAATACTTTGATAAAGCTCTCTGAAAGCTTTGGTGTGCCTGCAAAGGTGATAGGTAGAGTGGAGGAAGCAGCACAAAATGAATTGATCCTTGATACCCCTCTAGGTCACTTTGAATACCACTAAGAGCGAATGGCTAAGAAATTTGATATACTAGCGAGAACAGAGGGGCTAAAGGAGCGCTTTGAGGAGGTTCAGCTCTTGATTACTGACCCAAGTGTGATCAGTGATCAGAAGCGGTTTATGCGCCTTAGCAAGGAGTATAAGGAGCTGGAGAACCTGACGAAGAAGAGCGACGAGTATCGGTTGCTTCTCGCTAATTTGGAGGAGGCTCAGACGATAGTTGCCGAGGAAAGTGATGATGAGCTACGGCACATGGCTGAGGATGAGATTGAGGCGATTCGGGAGCAGCTGCCAACGATGGAGGAGGAGATTAAGCTGCTACTAATTCCTAAGGATCCTGAGGACGATAAGGATGCAATAGTGGAGATACGTGGCGGTACGGGAGGAGACGAAGCAGCACTATTCGCGGGTGACCTCTACAAGATGTATGTGAAGTACTGCGAAAGCCAAGGCTGGAGGTGTAGTACCTCCTCATTTAGTGAGGGTACGTTGGGGGGATTTAAGGAGATTGTCTTCAAGGTGGAGGGAGATGGAGTCTATGGCAAGCTGAAGTATGAGTCGGGCGTGCATCGTGTGCAGCGGGTCCCTGCTACTGAGACGCAAGGGCGGGTGCATACCTCGGCGGCAACGGTAGCTGTATTGCCTCAGGCAGATGAATTTGATGTGGAGGTGAAGGAGTCGGATATCCGCGTAGATACTTTTTGCTCTTCAGGAGCAGGAGGGCAGTCAGTGAATACCACCTATTCGGCAGTTCGTCTCACGCATATCCCTACTGGCATTGTGGTACAGAGCCAAGATGAGCGGTCGCAGCTGAAAAATAAGGCTCGGGCGATGGAGGAGCTTCGGACACGTATATATAATATGGAGTATCAGAAGTATATCGATGAGATTGCCTCCAAGCGAAAGACTTTGGTAAGTACAGGCGACCGATCGGCAAAGATACGTACCTACAACTTCCCTCAGGGGCGAGTGACAGACCACCGTATCGGGCTAACGGTCTACCAGCTGAGTGATGTACTGGATGGAGATGTTCAGCAATTTATCGATGCTCTTACCGTGGCGGAGAATGCAGAGCGCCTAGCTTCTGCCGAGATGTAGCCTAGGCTGTTCCAAATAGAGCTATTAGTACCTTTACAATATTATCATTTATGAAACAATTCTTGCGAAAAGTGCACCTTTGGCTCTCGGTGCCATTTGGGGTTTTTATTACGTTGATCTGCCTAACGGGTGGTCTCTTGATTATAGAGAAAGACCTTATCCGTAGAGGTGACTCTTCGTTGGTTTATGTGGAGCCAGAGGGAGAGCCAATGGAGATGAGCCTGCTTTGCTCAAAGGTGCTAGAGACTCAGCCCGAAGGGGCTAAGATATCGGGAGTAACGATTTATCCCGACCCCAGTAAGTCTTATGAGGTGGCTATTGCACCGCCTTATCGTAAATTTGTCTTTATCGACCCTTATCGGGGCGAGGTGCTAGGGGCGTATGAGCGCTCCGCCTTTTTCACCACGGCCTCTCTCATTCACCGTCGGATGCTTGATGGCACAAAGGAAGCAGTAGTCGGTAAGCAGGTGGTAGGGGTTACTGTTTGGGCTTTTGTATTCATCTTGATCTCGGGTATTGTCTTGTGGTGGCCTAGTCGCTGGAGTAGGTTAGGACGCTCTCTGAAGATACGCTTTGGCCGTGGACGAAAGGTATTGTGGTACGACCTTCACGTGGTACTGGGCGTTTTCGCTACACTGATACTGCTGGGCTCCGCAGTGACGGGACTTATTTGGACTTACGATTGGTTTGAAAAGCCTATGTACAAGCTTTTTGGTGCCTCTCAGCCTTCTGAGAAGCCACCTCATGCCTCTATCCAAGAGATTGGAGAGGGGTATGTAGCGTGGGGTGTAGCGGTGAAGCAGATCCCATTGGAGAAGTATGCTTCTTTGAGAGTGCAGAAAGGAGTGGTGAAGGCATCACTCTCTGGGTGGGGCAATGCTAGAGCTACGGACGATTACCGCTTTGATCCCATAAGTGGGGAATTACTGGAGGTGACCAAGTATGCCGATAAGGAGAGGTATGAGAAAGTGAGTGGCTGGATCTCATCTGTTCATCTTGGAAGGTGGGGCGGTAGCTTTTCACGTCTGCTCACCTTTTTGGCAATGCTCATAGGAGCTTCGCTACCAATTACTGGCTATTATCTATGGTGGAAGCGGATTTATCGCCCTCGTAAGAAGCGTGAATTGTGCTAAGAAGGCTTAAATAGGGGGTTTTTAATCTATAAGTATTGTAATTGCTAGTTATCTCTCTTCAATCTGTGTTAAAAGAGCACGACTTGCTCTGTTTCTTTCCCAATTTATACCTACATTTGCTTTAGAATAGAAAGGGAATGGGCGTTAGAAATGCCCCTCTTAACTGTTTGTATTATAAACAACTTAGAAAATTGTAAATGATGAAGAAGATTATTTTAGCAGCTATTGCTAGTACAGTTTTTGCGATCGGTGCAATGGCACAGTATCGTCCAAGTGTGATTGTAAGTGCAGGATATCAAGGTGCCAACATTAGTGGCGTAAAAGATTCTAAGATCGCCTCTGGTGCTCGTGCAGGTGTGGCCCTAGACTTCGGTGTGTTGAATACCGGTGCTATGGAGCTAAGCATCCAGCCAGGTCTTAACTTCTCTATGAAGGGCTTCTCTTATGGTGATAAGGAGGATATCAAGAATTCACTTTACTATGTTGACCTACCTATCCTAGCTAACCTACGCTTTGGGGTAACCGAAGGTCTTAATGCTTTTGTTAACGCTGGTCCTTATCTAGCTTATGGTGTTGGTGGATCTGCAAAGGTTGGTGATAATAAGGACAAGACCAATCCATTTAAGGAGACTACTATTGCAGGAAAGTCAATCCGTGCATGCAATCCATTTGATTGGGGTCTTCAGGTAGGTGCTGGTCTAGAGTATCAGCGTGTAATGCTTTCTGTAGGTGCACAGTTTGGTATGTATGATGTTACCAAGAACTATACAGTTGATATTCCTGTTGTTGGTAAGAAAGAATTTGGTGACACCAACAAGAATAGTGCATTCTTCGTAACTGCTGGTTATCGCTTCTAATAAAAGAAGGTTCTTGTATAATGAGAGAGGTACACTCCTATGGGGTGTACCTCTCTTTTTACATACTTACATAGGAGCTATTATTCTGCAGGTATTAAGACTATAGGGACAGTCAAGACCCTATCCAACGGAGAACACGTGGGTTAAGGACCTCGGAGAGGTCCGTGTTACATAGGCACAGGTCGGAGGGGCAGAGCCCCAAACGACTGGGGGTAAGCAATGGCACACGTATATCCTCGACCCCTTGTGGGGCAGACATAGTCATGCGACCAATCACTTTTGTGCAACTGTCTCTCCAAGTGTTCGTTTCCTGCCAAATAATCTATTGCATCAACCTCATATTCCGTATGCGTGCGGAATGGATTCCGCAGGGCTACGGAATACGTTCCGCACGCATACGGAATATGTGGACGGTGTACCATAGTATTCCTGAAAGTGTAGACACTCCATCTCCTCTATTCCTGAAAATGTAGACACATTGAGAGTAAATGATGGATTCTAGATATGATTGTCCGACATCCCATGAGGGGAGGTAGTAGGGAGGGGGGCGTATCTCCCCTGGTCGTTCGGGCTACGCCCTCCGACCGAGGGGGCTGGGATCCTCTAAAATTGATGATATTCAGTGCGATTATTGATGACCTCCCTCAGGGGTTACGCATTAGGAAGGTCATGCCGTAGGGTATTCATAGGTGTGTCTAAAGGGAAGGACCCCGGCTGAGGGGTCGGACAACCCTATCTAGGTCTGACCCCT
>NZ_KV820676.1:38984-51666 GCF_001815465.1 Porphyromonas sp. HMSC077F02
CCCTCCGACCTGTGCCTATTTAACACGGACCTCTTCCGAGGTCCTTAACTATAGTTGCTCCGATAGATACCACTTACAAGATTTTCTAATGTGTAACCTTTCTTGTTTGGATATAATAAGAGGGTGCATCAATAGTTGGTGCACCCTCTTATCGTATGTATATTTAATGAGAATGTTGCACGAAGTGCCATTCTCGCACATTTGCTTCAAAATGTGCTGAGACCTTGTACGAAGGATGAGATGCAAGGCGCTGAGGATGAGGGCGAAGGGAGCGTACTCACGTACGTGACCTAACCCGAATTCCGAATGCAACGTCGCAGGTCGCCTTCGTGCAACAGTCTCTTATTTAGTGACGCTCCTGAAGGAGGTAGATGAGGACGGGGAAGTGGTCACTGTAGCCATCGATGAATGAATTGTTTTCGAAGGTACGGTGAGGGTATCCTTTGCGTTTGCCCTCCTGGGTGATGAGGAAGTTGCGGTCGAATACCTCCATCTTCCAAAGTCGTAGGTTGCTCTCGCTGGAGATCAGTCCGTGGGTCACCATCATCTGGTCAAAGAAGTTCCACTTATTTTGGTAGACAAGTGTGCCGATGCCCTTAGCAAAGAGCGAGGCACTAGGATTGTAGATCCCCTTTGGTGCCACTTCGCTGCGGTGGGTCTTGGCATTGAGTACCTCTGTCACACTGGTGTTGGTGGGGTCGTCATTGAGGTCGCCCATAATCACCACCTTAGCATCTGGTTCGGAGGCTTGTATCTCCTCAACTATTGCGAGGGTGGTACGAGCTGCTGCTTCACGAAGAGGGTTGCTCTTGTGGCCGCCGTAGCGAGATGGCCAGTGAAGTACGATGAAATGAATACGTTCGCCTGCGATAGTACCATAGACATGTAGCTGGTCGCGAGTGACGAAGTCGGGACGCTCATCCCACTTGAAGGGGTAGTACTTGTACCCTTCGAGCTTAAAGATATTGGGATTGTAGAGCGCTGCCACATCAATACCACGACGGTCTGGGCCATCTTCGTGGATCACCTTTAGCCCCATCGCTTTGATGGCGTCACGCTGTGTGAGGTCCTCAAGTACTCGACGATTCTCAATCTCTGCGGTACCGATAAAAGCTGGCCCGTAGGGGGTGTGCTCTTGACCTAAGAGACTGATCACCCGTGCGAGATTATCTAGTTTCTTCTCGTATTGCACTTGTGTCCATGCGTAGGGTCCTGTGGGAAGGTAGTCGTCATCACCTTTGTTATTGGGGTCGTCTTCGGCATCGAAGAGGTTCTCCATATTATAAAAGGCAACGGCATAAGTATTGTACTGTTTGCCCGCGTTGGTGCCGGTGGCTTGCTTTGAGGAACCACAGCTCCCCAAAGCAAAAGCCACTAGCAACGCCAGTAGGGCATACCAATTATGCTGAGTATACTTCATAGCGAACTATTACTGAATAGTGATATCATCAATGAGTAGGTCGTAAGCCACTGCTTTTCCTACCTTTATTGAAAATAAGTTCTTTTCCTTAGCTAACTTACTGAAGCTAGAGATATCTAGGGTGATTTTTAGCCATTTACCTTGAGTGTCTATTGAGCCATTAGCATAGGAGTTAGCAGGTTTGTCATTAAAGGTTTTCTCGGTTGGTTTAAGGATAATCTCGCCATCAGCTGGGCTAATAACATGTCCTTTTGTTCCAAATTCATCAAGGTTAAATACTGCAAGACTACCATCCTCTTTATAGACCATAAAAGATAGTGACTTTCCTGCCTTTCCATTGATGTATAGTGTAATGGTTGAACCACTCTTTTCGCCTGCACCTGCCGCTGTAATCATGTAGTCATTCCCTGCAGGGGTACCATTGATGTGAAGGGCTTTTCCATTACGTCCATTTGGAGATTGCTCAACAATCTTTCCTAGGGGGAATAATAGGCTCTTGCCCTTTTCCATTAAGCTCCAATCCTCAAAGTCGGCACCAGGGAATAGGAGCTTACCAGTTGCAGGTTGCTCTGGATTGGGGTTTGGGTTGGGCTCTGGTTGTGGTTGTGGAGTAGGGGTGGTGCCACCAGCAGTGAGCTTACCTCCATCGCTAGTCACCTTGAGTGCACGTATTTGCCAATTGGCTGAGCTGGCATCGGTAGCAAGATACTTGAAGGCAAATACCACGTTGGCCTTACCAAGCAGTGAAGCAGGTAGGTTGATATTGCCACTCTTCACGTAGTTCCAATCCGTACCTGTTGGGTAGGTGGTGATAGTCACTTGAGTCCAAGTAGCACTCTTCACGTCACCGCTGTAATTATCAGAGGCCCAAAGGGTCTGCTCGCTCTTCATATTAGCCACATTACCCTTATTGATGGTGTGCTCAAAATTGATAGCGAAGCTTTTAGCTGCAGTGAGGTCAAAGGCAGGAGAGACGAGCCAATCCTCATTGGCATTACTCTTGCCATCGGCAAAGCCAGACATATTGGCATTCTTGTAAGCAGTGTTGACTCTCCAAGTCTGTGCTCCTGCAACGCTAATAGGGGTCATCTTGCCTAGGTCGCTACTAAACTCCTCGCTGTAGATCACTGCCCCTGTTGATGGTTGGTCGGGGGTAGGGGTGTCGGTGCCACCAGTGGTCTCAGGCTCCTTGCCACTAAAGCCGAAGCAATCGTCGGCCGAGCGAAGGAATAGCTGGTAGTCGCTACCAAACTTTGAGAGGATAGCTACCACGGTACCATTGCCCTTTGGAAGCTTGTCATTGGCAAAAGTAGCATACTTGCTATTGCGTACATAGAGACTCTTGCCACTCTTATCCCTTAGAATACGATTAACGGCATTCATCTCTTGATCGGCATAGTTGAGCTCGCCACCCTTTTCGAAGTAAACGCCCTCTAGCTGTATCAGCGTACCAATCATGGCATCGGTGATAGAGCCCATAGTGGTTACCTTAGGCATTGCCTTTTTGGCATCTGGCCATTGGTTCTTTAGGAGATGCTTCTTGGCAATCTCGTAGGGGATACGGGTATTCTTGGGATTGTTGTTGTTCATTCCCAACTGAATGACGCCTCCGTAACTAGTTGCTGCAAGGCCTTGTAGCTTGATCACTACCTCCTGCCCTACAGGGTAATCATTGGCGATGTTATTTTGGTCAATACCAATGGAGAGCCCACCTGTGGCATCCTCCACATAGATTTGCTTGTAGATATTGCCCGAAATATCGTTGCCCACTACCACGGCACGGATGGCGAAGTCCTCCTCAATGATCTTACCCTCTTCAGGTACTGAGGTAAACATCTCCTTGTACTTAGCAATGGTGATGATGCCTTCATCCCCGATCTCCACAGTCGGCTCAGTGAGGAGTGGGGCATCGTATTCCCGCTCACAAGAAGCGAAGGTGAGCCCGATGAGGGCTACGAGTGCTATAATTAATTGTCTATTTAGTTTCATATATTGTATCGTCTATTAATATTACCAATTGTAACTAGCATTGAGGAAGAAGTTGATCCCCTGCATGTAGTAGTGCTTATTGGTAAAGCGCTCAGGGTGATCTAGGTTGATACGTCCTTGCTCAAATCCACCAGTGCGAATCTCCTTATTATTGAGTAGGTTGGTGATGGAGAAGTTGAAGTTGATGCGGTCTCTATTCTTTAGGTAAAGAATCTTACCGACACTAAGATCCAATGTGACACCGCCCTTGAAGCGCTCTTGCGTGGTATACTGCTTGAAAGCCTCATACTGCTTGGCATTGTGGCCGGCAGTACCAGGAGGTGTGACAGTGGTATAATTAGAGGCGAGTCGGCGGATAGGTGCTGCATCAATGTGGTTGTAGCCAAAGCCATTGACATTGAGGTTGAAGAACCAATAATTCCAGAAGTAACCGACCCCAAAGGTACCCAGTACTTGAGGTACGCCACCGAGGTAGAGGTTCTTCATGTAGACCTTCTCTTCTTTATTCATAATCTTACCATTGGTACTATTCATCACGCCCATTGGGTCGTTGCTGTAGTAGTATTGAGCGGCAGTACCGATCAGCTCAAAAGTGAGCGAACTGGTAGGCTTATACTCAACACCCACCTCTACACCTCTATGTACCTTATCCACTCCATAAAGGGTGTGGAGGACAAAGGTGCGCTGTGTATCATCATAGTAGGCTACCTTCTTCATATCATCCCAGAAGCCAGTGTAAAAGGCCGATAGACGTCCTTTCATCTTAGGAGTGGAGAAGATATAATTGATATCTACACTTCCAATCTGCTTGCTCTTGAGTGTTGGTGCCACAATATCCGAAATATCTGGAGAGACATACATCTGTCGCTCTAGCTGTGGACGATTGAGGTACTGAGCATTGAGGGTGAGGAAGTGGCGACCGTTGAACTTATAGACGGCACCGACCTTAGCATCAAAGTTGATAAACGCATGGAGCTTACCTTTGCCGTAAGAATTGTCGGGGTAGCGTCCGTTGCGCATCATACCTTCACGCTGGATGGTATTAAGTGCTAGCTTGGCACCATAGTAGATATCCCACTTGTAGTACTTATGCTCATTTTGAGCCCAAAGTGCTGCATTGTAGATATGGTAGCGGTAGTCGTAACCAAAGACATCCCCTTCCCATACTCTACGGCCAGGCTTATTAAGGTCGTTTTGAACCACCTGATCATTACCGGCAAAGTCGCGCTCGGCATACTTATCGTTATCCAATAGGTATTTAGCCCCTAGCAGGTCATCGACTGTCTTGAATTGCTTGGACTGAGAGTACTTAAATTCAAGTCCCGCACTCAGTGCAATCTCCTTGGATAACTGTGTATTGAGTGTGGTATTGAAGGCAATCTCTGCAAGGTCGCTCCGACGCTCCTCTACCATATAGATGGCGGAACCGTCACCGGTCATATTATTGAGGTGGTTTGCCATATAAAGGCGATCCCAATTGATCTGAGAAATCTCTAGAGTACGCCATTGGTGGGCATAATACTCCTGCACCTCGGGGGCTCCCTCGAAGTAGCTAGGGAGGTAGCGGTAGTAATCAGGGCGTGGGTCGGCACCGTTGTACCAATTGAGCGACGACCTACCGTATCTATTGTAGTGTGCACCGATGCCAGTGGTAAGGGTGGTCTCGTAATTGGGCTTCCAGATGTGAGAGATGATCAGGGTTGGATCCCAGCTCTTCACCACACGGGCGTTACGCTTTTTGCCATTCTGCCAGCCCCAGTTTGGATTGTAGGTATTGTTGCAGACCAGCTTCAGAGCCTCCTCTACTGAGGAGCCTTGCTGACCACGCTCTACTGGCGAACCAAAGGTGATGACGCTGAGGCGATGCTTGCCCCTATCCCATACCTTCTCTGCACCTAGCATATAGGATATGTTCTTGTAGAAAACACCTTCAATGGCCCCTTCGTGAGCATAACGGCCACCGATAGCGGCAGAGAGTGCCCAGCCATTATCCATCAAACCAGTATTGTAGCTGAGGATCGCACGAGCGTAGTAGTTACGATTAGTGCCCGAGAGGGTTGCCTTTCCGCCACGAGTGTAATTGGCTGGGCGCATATTGATATTCTCCGAGCCACCAATATCTCCAAAGGAGAAAGGAGAGGCCCCCATATAATTGATGCGATTACCATTGCGGGTCATATCATTAAGGGCACCGATGGAGGAGTAGTTGAAGACGCCTCTTACCCCTTCATTGAAGTTGATGCCATTGATATACCTCTGCTCGTAGGTATTGTCGTAACCACGATTGCGGTGACGGAATTGTGAGAATTGGAAGCCAGCCTTCTGGAGATAGACATCGTTGGTAAAGATGACCATCGTATTGGCCGACTGCCCCGCCCCTTCATCGTCAATCTGGTCGAGGTCAATATTATCTACAATCCCCGCAAACTGGGCATTGTCATTGATTTTATTTTGTATCATCACAATCGGTCCCACCTCATTGAGTCGGTTGGGGGTGATGGTGATATTTAGCTCCACAGTAGTGTGCAGAGGAGAGCTGAAGAGTAGGGTCTCTTCGCCAGCCTTAATATTGTAAAAGGCGAAACTACCATCACTCTCGGTTGTAGTCTGCTGATTACTACTCTGGAGGGTTACTAGCACGCCACCTATGCCATTGTTGCTACCTCCGTCGCGAACGACCCCTCGAAGCGAGGTCTTCTCCTGAGCGAGAAGAGGGCAGAAAGCTATAGACAGTAGGAGACTTGCCAAGGCAATAAGCCTAGTAATTCTTTGCATGTCTTTGAGTCATTAGTTAATAATCTGATTCTATTAGAAAATGAGATGGAAAGAGGACCGCAACAGTGGCGACCCCATTTCCATCTCACTTAATGAGTACTTACTCAATCGTAAAGTCGTCAATCATTAGATCGTAGTCTACCTCCTTGCCTACCTTGAGAGCAAAGAAATTGTCTGAGGTGGATAGTTGCAACCCAGCAATATTAAGGGTTACCTTTACCCATTCCCCTTTGGTGTCAATAGCTCCAGTATATTGGTTGGAAGCTGCGGGTGCTAGCATAATGTCTTCTGTACTTGCTACCTCGCCCAAGTTAAATGGCTTATACTCTCTTGGGGCAGAGTAGATATTCATTGATAGTGACTTACCTGCTGTTCCCTTGATGTAAAAGGTGATCTTAGTCGCAGAGGTCATACCAGAGGCATTCTTAGTGGTGGTAAAGACGTAGTCATTCTTTGCAGGCGTACCTTTGATATGTAGTGCCTTGCCACTCTTACCGCCGTCAACTTGGTTGGCGTAAGCTTGTAGTCCAAAATTATTTAGGCTGGCTTTGAAGGCATCAAAGTCATCAAAGTTGGCGCCAGGGAAAAGCAACTTGCCCTCAGTTGGCTGTGGCTGTGGTTCTGGCTCTGGCTCTGGTTGTGGAGTAGGAGTCTCCTCGCCACCGATAACGATGACCTCACCATTGTCCGACCCTTTCTTCCAAGGATTGATGGTAGCACCCTCCACTATTACTAGCTGACCTCTATTGTAGGTCACCTCAACGGTGTACTTGTAACCGCTCTCAGTGGCTGTTAGCTTTAGGTTAGCGGTGTGTGGCTTACCATTGATATTAAAGGTTACCTCCTTGCCAGTCAAGGACTGTGGAGGTAGGATCATCATCCCTTTGTACTTATTAGTGCCTGCTGCCTTGATAGCTACACTTGGAGTAGCGGTCTTGGTGCCAGTAGTGATGGCCCCATCAGCAAGTGCCATCTTACCATCCACCAATACATCCTTCAGAGCAATGGTGCCATTATTGATCGCCAGCCCATCGGTAGTGATATTGAATTCAATCAAAGTGAGCATGTGGTTAAATACCAAGTTAGCATTGCCATTTTGCTTGTTGATTCCCTTTTGGTTATTGGAGTAAAGGAGGTCGATAAGGGCAGGTTTGCTCTGATCAGAGGTGTCAAAAGCCAGCTCGGTAGTCACTCCCTCCTTATATGGGTAGTAGGCGACTAGGTCTAGATTGCCAGTGCTAGGTAGGTTGATCCCCTCCATAGCCGAGGTAAAGACCACCTTTTCACCTGCTGAAGCGGTAGTGTACTTAGCATTTGTGGCGTAGTTATTAGCTCCTAGTGCTTGTCCTTCGTTCAGTGCAAAGATACCGATGGCATCAGATACTTCCCAGGTTTCTCCAGCTACACGTGTGCCGGGTTGCACAATGTTGGAGCTTACCCTAAGGTCGCCCTTACCTTTTGCATAAGGGTCATCCACTTCACAGCCACATCCTCCGCTGCGTTGACAGCTAGAGAATAGTAGGGTACTCGCTAGGAGTAAGCTTCCTAATTTAGTCGTTGTCTTCATCATATTGATATAATTATTGTGTGATTATTATTATTTACCAGTCTTTAGAGTTATTCTGACTCTTAATCGCTGTTGCTTCGTTCTCGGGGAGGGAGGGGAAGAATTTCACCCCTAGCTCCTTCTCGAGCTCGGCCACGGTGCAAGTATAGTCGTCCCACTTGCTACCACTAGCGGGTCTTACATTTGGCATCTTGACACCAATGGAGACCCACTGACCCTTTTTCTTCTTTAGTAGCACCTTCCACGTGTGAGTGGGGATTGGGCACTTCTTATTGACATCGTCACGTACCATTTCAGCGTTAGGAGCAAGTGTAGGGCCACAAACCACATAGAGGGTATCGGTCTTACGGGCATTCTTAGCAAAAGCATTCTCTTTATTCTCGAGCGTTGCCCAGATACCTGCATTCTGACTTTGCTCTTGTGGCACTACGTTGGTGAAGTAGAAGGTGGTGCGATTGAGCTCTTTGGAAGCGGTACGCTGATTACTTGCCAGCATGTGGCCTCGGCTCATATTGTACTCACGTGGCTGAAAGCTCCTTCTGATTAGTTGCATCTGATACTTTTGTTCTACACCAGGGCCGAAGTCCCAAGGGTCGCCACCCCACTTCTTTCTACTCCATTCCCCAATACAGTCTCTGTACATCGGATAGGCTACCATATAGGGCTGGTAATTATTTTTGCTAAAATAAATAGTATAGTTGCGTCGCTTACCACCAGGAGTCGTTCCCCCTGCAAAGAAGCTGTCGGGAGTATCCTCTTGGTGGATGACACGATCCTCCATATAGCCATTTTGGATCAGTACCTGCTCCATATAGTAGGCCTGATTACCATACCCTTCAGCTGGAGGCGTAGGGGGTTCGGGCTTAGGGTCTTCTCCAGGTTGCTCTGGATCCGGCTGAGGATTGGGCTGTGGTTGAGTGCCTCCTTCGCCTTCCCCGATAATCTCAATAGTGGCATCAATGAGCTCCACTCCTGTGTCGGTGAGCTTGAAGTTGCGTCGCACACGAATACCTGGCTGTAGCTTCTTCGACTCCATTTCCGTGTAAGTGTAGCTTTTACCTGCCACTTCAAAGGTGTAGGTAAGGCCTTTCAGCTCTTGCCCTGGTAGCAGAATGGCTTGATGTGTTGCCCCTTTAGCTACACTCTTGGACTTGTGTATCGTTATCTTGCTAGTGGTGCTTCCGAGGTTGGAGAGTTGACCTGTAGTAAGATCAAAAATACCCTCTACGTTGATATCACCCACGCTAATCTGAAGTGCATTGAGGTCGGTAGCCCCATCGCCCATGATAGAGATCTGTAGCTGACTCAAAGCATGGAAAAATTGCAGGTTGGCTTTAGGGTGCAGGTTATTGAGCCCACGTGCATTGTCGCTGTAGAGTAGATCAAGCTTAGAGAGGTCGCTCTGATCTCGTACATTGATTCGCAACTTATGATCCGCACCAACCGGTTGGTAAGGGTAGTAGCTAATGAGGTCAATTCGCTCCCCAGGCATCAGCCGTATCTCCCCTCCCTCGGCGGGAAGGAAGTGCCCATCACCATCAGGAGTGGTGTAGGGTAGGTTGCTAGCCTTCTGGAAAATAGAGGTGCTACTCAAGCCTTTGCCACTCACTACAGCGTAGAGACCAATTTTATCGCCCCTCTCCCATGAGGTCTCGGTAGCCCTTAGAGAGTTGATGCGGCTTTGTATTTCTAGGACAGTGTATTCTTTGGGGAGTTCTTTTTCCCCCTTCTTGTCGTCGCAGCTACAACAGCTAAAGATAAGTACCGCTGTAATAGCTAATAACAGTAAGATTGTCTTGTTTCTTGACATCAAATAGACTCTAATTGTTGTTTAATTCCATTTACGTTCTCTTAAAACGCCTGCCTGCGATATCCCACACAGGCAGCCGTGAAAAATATAGATTGTCAATTACTCAATCGTGAAGTCATCAATCATAAGGTCATAGACTGCCTCCTTACCTACCTTGAGAGCGAAGAAATTATCTGTGGTAGAAAGCTCTAAACCTGATATGTTTAGAGTTACCTTTACCCATTCGCCTTTGGTGTCAATAGCTCCAGAATATTGATTATTAGCAACAACCTCTAAGTTAACATCTGATGTGTCATTAACTGTTCCTAGATTAAATACCTTATAACTTCCATCAGAGATATATACATTAAGGGAGAGCGATTTGCCACTTGTTCCTTTGATGTAGAAGGTAATGGTATTGCCAGATGTAGGTCCTTCAGCTTGAGGTACAGTGGTAAATACATAGTCGTTACCTTTAGGGGTACCATTAATAAGCATTGCCTTGCCAGAACGACCACCATCAGCTTGAGTAGCGTAATTCTTTAGGCCGTAGCGATTTAGGTTGCTTGTGAAAGCTGTCCAATCCTCAAAGTCACCACCTGGGAATAGAAGCTTTGGTTGCTCTGGGTCTGGTTGAGGCGTCTCTTGCTTTGCGGCTTGTTGCACTGCAAAGGTGAGGTCGTTCATCCCCTCAGCGGTGAGGGTGATGGTGGTCTCACGCTTCTCGGTGGTCTCATTTGCCTCTACTTTTATGGTGAAAGTTTGGTCGGCAGCAGCACGAAGAGTCACGTCGCCACTGAAGGAGACCCAAGCGGCAACAGGGTCGGCCTTAGCAGATACCTGAGTGCCTGCCTCTAGACCAGCTAGGGTAAAGGTGTAGCTTCCGCCCTCTGCTGGAGCCGAAAGTGTGCCACTAGCGTACTCGCTATTGGTGCTGGTGAGTTTTGCAGTTACAAGTGTAGGTGGGGTTGTTCCCTCTTCGGGTGCTCCAGGCACCTCTCCAGTATCTCCCTCATCCTCATCGTTAATGGTGCCTGATCCATCCTCAATCTTAGCTGAGCCATTGGATAGGCTGATGGTGTAGCGGTAGTACTTTCCTGCCTCTACTGTTTTGTCATTAACCAAGGTTGCCTTGTAGACCTTGCCACCATGCTCAATGGCAATCACCTTTCCCTTGATGCTCTCACCTGGCATTAGGTAGGTATAATACTCCTCTCCTTGTGTCTTGAGATCGAGATTGCCTTTGGCGGTGTTGTCTACTGTAAAGTCGCCACTCTCAATATTGAGTGACCCCTTGGTGAGCACCTCATTCACCGTAACCTTTGAGACGGGCTCGGAAGGATTGAGGGAATTGGTGGTCACCACCTTGATGCGTAGCTTACCTAGCTTATGTCCAAAGTTGAGGTTGAGCTTAGGATTGGCGTTAGTAACGGTGCCAGTAGCATAGAGTAGTGGCTGGCTATTTTGCTTGGTGAGATCGAACTCTACTGTGGTAGTTGCAGTGGCATCATAAGGGTAGTAAGCCTTGATATCGTGCTCCTCTGTGCCATAAGGGATGGAGATAGGATCCTGAGTAGTAAAGTCGGTGCTAGCTCCAGCCTTTGTAGCTTTGTAGAGTACATTAGAGGCAGTTAGAGAGGTGGAGAATACTCCGATCTCCTCTTCGCCATCCCAGTGGTTGGTCTTTTGGTCGCTCTGAGTGGTCACACGGTTCTGCGCGATGGATGAGCTCAGTTCAAGTGTCGTCTCTCCGCCATTGAGTTCGCTCCTGCTTTCGTTGTTGCAGGAAGTAAATGATAGAGCAAGCCCTATCAGTGCTACAGGCAGCAGTGTAATGGTCTTCTTCATGTCACTTAATTTTCTCATTTTGTTAGTAGTTTTTCTATTAATACCCAAATATACTAATTCTTCTCTAAACAAAGGTATTCATTGCACGTGACTTTCCGAATAAGGTGCTATTAAGATTACCTATCAGGCGAGGATAAATCAATTGATTGCGTCTAGTTTTATTGTAATTATCAATGGGCATCTTGCCGATATCGGCAGGAAATGAATATATTTGCGTAGGATTATCACGTTGATATTGATGAATATGGAATTTATCTCTGTGAAGGAATATGCTGCTGCTTACGGTCTATCTGAGCGTACCGTAAGGAATTATTGTATGCAAGGCAAGATAGCTGGGGCTCAGTTGATTGGAAAGGCATGGAGTATTCCAGCCGACGCTCCATTGCCCCAACGGAAGAGGGCGCTTTGTTCGCCTCTTTTGAATGCTTTGAGAGAGCAGAAGGAGTGTGGACTGAAGGGGGGCATTTATCACCGTACGCAAATTGATTTGACCTACAATTCAAATCATATAGAGGGAAGTCGCCTGACAAAGGAGCAGACACGCTATATCTTTGAAACCAATACGATAGGTGTATCGGACGAAGCGGTTATGGTGGATGATATTATTGAGACGACTAACCACTTCCGTTGTATTGACTTTATCATTGAGCATGCGGAGGAGCCCCTATCTGAGCGGCTGATAAAGAGATTGCACACCTTGCTGAAGATGGGCACTTCGGATGCCGATAAGTCGTGGTTTGCTGTGGGTGATTATAAACGATTGCCGAATGAAGTGGGGGGTAAGGAGACCATCGCTCCAGAGGAGGTAGCATCCGCCATTCAAGCTCTGCTCAAGGGTTATAATGAAAAAAGGGAGGTGACGATTGAAGAGATTCTAGACTTTCACTATCAGTTTGAAACGATCCATCCCTTCCAAGATGGCAATGGTAGGGTAGGGCGACTGATTATGTTCAAGGAGTGTCTGGCCCATGGGATTGTTCCGTTTATCATTACTGATGAACTGAAGATGTACTACTACCGTGGTTTGCAGCATTGGGAGCAGACCCCTGGTTACCTAATTGACACTTGCCTTACAGCACAAGACCAGTATAAAGCGCTCCTCACCTATTTCCGAATCAAGTGGGGTGAGTGATCAGGGCTTACGCATTAGGAAAGCCTTGCCGTAGGGCATTCATAGGTGTGTCTATAGGGGAGGACCCCGGCTGAGGGGTTGGACAACCTTATCTAGGTCTGACCCCTCGTCCGGGGTCATGGAGGTAAAAATATGCTCTTATACACAGGTCGTTCGGGGCTA
>NZ_KV820676.1:51766-65286 GCF_001815465.1 Porphyromonas sp. HMSC077F02
GACCTCTGCCGAGGTCCTTTCTCGTAGACAACTCGCTAAAGATCATACGATAAGCCTTTCTAATGCGTAACCCCCTGGTTGAGTGATTGTTTTCATTATCTTTTTCAGTGCCTTTTCAGCTTTTTTTTGTGGCTTTTGGACTCCTCGGAAGAGGTCCTTGTTTATTAGCGTTTGCCGAGATGCAACTAAGCAATCGGTTAGTTGCAACTCGTCATTTGCTTAGTTGCAACTAACCGATTGCTTAGTTGCAACTAAACTTTTGCTTTTATAACGTGGTGATTTCCAGTAGAGTATAAAATGGCTTTATTCTACGTATTTCTACTCAGTTTTAAGAAGGAATTGAGACCTGTCGGGCTCATCCGCTGGGTCACCTTTCGGATATAAAAAAGGGTGCAGGCTACCTAGGTAGTCTGCACCCTTATATGATCGGTTGTTATCTGCTTACTTAGAAAGCTCTTCTAGCTTAGCCTTAACCTCGTCAATGTCGTGACCACGGAGGAGTACCTCGCCCTCTGGTGAGAAGAGGATAAAGGTAGGTACGCCACTTACACCATAGAGCTCTACGCCCTTGCTTTGAGCATCCTGCATAGTTGCCCAAGTGATCTTGTGGGTCTTTACCACCTCTGCGTAGGCAGCGCCATCATTATCTCTTTCCCATACAGCGATACTAACAGAAGAGAGGATCTTGCTGTACTGCTTCTCAACCTCTGCTAGAGTAGGCATTGACCTCTTGCATGGGCCACACCAAGAAGCAAAGAAGTCGAGAAGGAAGTACTTACCCTCCTCACGGAACTCGCTTAGCATCTTGCTTTCGCCAGCAGGGTTAACAATCTCGTAGTCTACAAACTGACCACCTACGCTAGTGCTAACGGCAGCCTTAGCCATGTTGTAGCGAGCTTGTAGGTCCTTGTCGTTTTTGATCATGCTTCCTGCAGCATCAAAGTGCTCAACATACTCAGCATCGTCGTACTGACCAGCAAGGTATGAGAATGCTGTATAGTCTAGAATGGTATTGCCACCATCGGTGTAGTACTTCTCGCTGATAGCTCTAAACTCCTTGAAGAAGTCTGATTGGAGCTGGTTGATCTCGTTGACGAGCTCCTCAGATGGCTCCTCGCCTTCTGGTACTGTAGCCATCTTGGCATTAATGAGGTCGGTGTACTTCTTATTGACTGCTGCCACTTCGTCATTGAGGGCCTGAACCTTTACGAAGCTACTGGTTTCTTTACCACCACGAACTAAATTCGTGTTGCCTGCCTCGTCGGTTTGCTGTGTCAGGGTATACTCACCCTCTTCGCATGAAAATGCGATTGGGGTCTCCCCTACCATTATAGTCCTTGCTACAGTGTCATCAGCTGGAGTGGTGTAGACAAAGCCACCATCTTGGATCAGTACAGAGTCTATCACCTCATTGTTGATATCATAGACCTTAGCATAAGTCCCATTGATTCCTTCAGGAAGTCCAGTAGCTGTTAGCTTAAACTCCTTTTGGTTGGGTTGGCATGCGATAGCAAGCAGTGCCATAGCACTTGCTAATACGCCTAGTTTTAGAGAAATTCTTTTCATGATAAATAATTCATTGTTTAATGACTATTACTTCTATCGCGCAAAGGTATATAAATAAACCAATATAGTGTACGTTTGTGGGTTTATTTTACACTTATCGGGGTGATAATCGGTCCAAAATTATGTAGGTGTCTGCTTTTTTGGTATCTTTAGCCACTTTTATAAGTGAGGGGAGGTGCAGTACATATTTGTATCTACTAGCGAGTAACTAGTGGTTGAACTTTTTTAGAAAGGATTAAGATTATGGAGCAAGAGAATACTCTTTTGACGCCTAGTGAGGAGAAGAATAATGTGACCCCAGCAGAGGTGACACAGACTGATGGTGCTGAAGCTACGAAGGAGCAGCCTACGGAGAGCGAAGAGCTTGAGAAGGTAGATACTTCGGCATTTTCGGTTACCGAATTATTGGATCATCTGTCTGAAATGATCAATAAGGAGCAGCTGCCAGAGCTCCAGGAGATGAAGCGTCTGAAGCGAATGATCAACCACCAAGAGCCTGTCGCCAATGATGAAGAGGAGCTTGATGAAAAGGAAGAGACTGGCGAAGAAACCCCTGAAGCATCGACCGACTCCAAGGATGAGTTATTGACAAGGTTCATCAATCTTAAGACCAGGTTCCACGAGCTACAAGCTAAAAAAGAGGAGGAGGAGAAGGCGGAAAGACGCCTTAATTATGAAAAGAAGCTAGAGCTGATCAAGCGTCTTGAGGCCAATCTTGAGTCTACTGACGACTTCTTTAAGGTGCGTAATGAATTTGAGAATATCCGTAATGAGTGGAAGAATATAGGTCATGTGCCTGATAATCTACGCTCTGATCTGCTCAATCAATACTCTACTCTGCTGGAGAAGCACTATGAGATTAATAAACTCAATAAGGAGGCGCAGGAGTACGACTTCAAGCACAATCGTGTGGAGAAGGAGGGCTTCATCGCTAAAGCACGTGCTCTCGCAGATGAGCCTGATATCGTGAAGGCCTTCAGAGAGCTCCAGACGCTCCACGATATGTGGAAGGAGACGGGGCCTGTGGCGCCAGAGTTTAGAGATATTATGTGGAAGGACTTTAAGGATGCCTCCACAGTGATCAATAAGCGTCATGATGATTACTTCAAAGAGCTCAGGGAGAAGGAGGAGCAGAACTGTGCTCACAAGATGGAGATTATCGAGAAGCTTGAGAATCTCTTAGTAACCCTTCCAACTACTCGTAGAGGATGGAGAGAGTATGAAGACCAAATGGAGGCGATCCGTAAGGAGTGGAAGTCGGCTGGTCGTGTACCACGGGCTAAGCTCAATGAGGTGAATATGCGCTTCCGTGTGGCGGTAGATGAGTTTTATCTACAGCGTAGGACGTTCCTCCGCGAACTGAGCGAGGAGATTACTCCTAAGCTGGAGCGTATGCGCGAGATCGTCGCTGAAGCCGATGCCCTTAAGGAGAGCACCGATTGGCAATCAACTGCCGATAAGCTGAAAGCTCTGCAAAAGGAGTGGACGGTGATCTCTAAGCTAGGTACCCGAGTAGGGGAGGCTCAGAAGCTTTGGAGGCAGTTCCGCAAGGCGTGTGATACTTTCTTTGAGGCAAAGAAGGTCAATCATAAGCACTTCTCTCGTGAAGAGAACCTGGAGAGGAAGCTGGAGATCGCTGATAAGATAGAGGCTCTGGAGGCTAAGAAGCTGGAGGATCCGACTGCCGAACTAGCTGAGATTGAGGCTGAGTGGGCTTCGGTAGGCCCTGTGCCTGATGATCAAAAGAGCGAGGTGCTCAATAGATATTATGGTGCTCTAAGACGTCTGAAGGGGATGGACGATAACCGTCGCGGTCCTCGTAGGAGAAACGATAACCAGCGTGACAACAATCGCCGTGATCGGAGACCACGCAAGGTGGATATGAAGAAGGATCTTACCGAGCTATCTAGCAATGAGCTAAAGGATGAGCGGAGTATGATCAATGGCAATATCTCTGCACTCGAGGAGGAGCTACGCCAGTATGAGAATAATATTGGTTTTTTCAATGCTTCGCCGGATAATCCTATGGTGATGCAGATACAGAAGAAGATTGATGCTCTTCGTGAGAAGATTGAGTCGCTGGAGGGGCGTAAGCGTGAGGTAGCTGAGGAGATCAAAAATCCTACCGCTAAGGAGGAGGAAACTCCAAAGACAGAAGAGCCAGCTGAGCCTACTGAAACAGCTGAGACAAAAGAGTCTGCTGAGACAACTGAATCTACTGAGACAACTGAGGCTTAAGCCTTATTATATGATGGAAGGAGCCATACTTTTAACGGTGTGGCTCCTTTTTAATGAGACTGTTGCACGAAGGCGATCTGCTGCGTTGCTTTCGGAATTCGGCCTCGGTCACGTACGTGAGTACGTTCCCTTCGGTCCGGATGGGCCTTGGTGCCCTACGTGCACCTTGCCCTCATCCTCAGGCCTTGCATCTCATCCTTCGTGCAAAGTCTCAGCACATTTGAAGCAAATGTGCGAGAATGGCACTTCGTGCAAACATTCTCTTAATGGTATGGTAGTACACTTCTTTAATCCTGGTTACGAAGCCTCTATTCTTAGAGGTGTAGAGCATTATACCCCGCCTAAAATGGTGCGTAGGCTGAGGGAGGACCTACAGACGCTTCCTATCTACTATGCAGGAGATGAAGATAAGGTCTTGGTCACAAGGAGGTTGCCAGAGGAGTTGCGGCACTCTCGGTTGACGGCACATTTGCCTGTGGGGGCGGAGTTGAAGCCGTGGGGGTGGGGACCTGAATTGCGTGGGCTTTTTCCATCTATTGAATTGCCGTATAGCTCTGCTGTTATGGCTTACTTTGCCAGTAGGGAAAGAGGGGTGGAGCTTTGGCATAAGGTTTACAAGGCGTCGCCAAAGAGTTTTCGAGATGCTCCCCCTCGTAAGGTGGTGCCACCACTAGCGTTATCACCAGGTCGGTGGGTGCTTAAGGAGGACTTTACCAGTTCGGGTCGTGGCATTGAGATGCTGGATAGTAGCAACGTGGATATCACTGAAGTGTTGCAGACAAAGTGGGTTCAGACCCCTCCGAGGTCACTATTTATTGAGCCCTATTATGAGATTGTCTATGAATTGGGCTTTGAATACCAGCGGAAGAATGGAGCGGTAGCATATTTAGGTTATCATCGAGCCATCACCCACAAAGCACAGTACATAGGGAGCTATCTAGGTGAAGCGTCATTGGGAGTAGATATTGATGCCTACGCAGAATGGGTACGCCAATCCTTGCAAGAAATGGAGCTCTACGATTATGAAGGAATTATCGGGGTGGATACTGCCCTTTATCATTGGGAGGATGGCTCACTGCATTTTGTTCCTTGTTTGGAGGTGAATATTCGCCCTACAATGGGCTTTGTAGCTCTATCTCTAGCCCAAAGGTATCTCGGTAATAGGGGTGGACGCTTTGTGATCGCGAGGCGTGATGATCCTATTATTCGGAGGTTGACTGATTCTAAACCGCTCTACCTCTATGACGATTCCACATTGGTAGAAGGTGTTTATTTGCTTACTCCTATCCTTGATAATACCTACTTTGTAGCTATCTTGGAGGTAGGACTGAAGCATTAAAAACTCCTTGCAACATTCTTTTTATAGGCATATTTATACCAAAGAAGAGTATATATTCGGTTGTTTGTTTTGCAAACTACCGAATTCTTTGTATCTTGCAAGCGAAAAGGAAATGTATTCACTATTAGATGAAGTATAAGATGCAAGAGTCGTTGGAAAAAACTAAGTCGCAGATGCGCAAGGGGGTAATGGAGTATGCCATTCTCTTGATATTACGTCATCGGGAGGCCTATAGCGTAGATCTCATCAATATCCTTAAGGAGAATGACCTGATCGTGGTGGAGGGCACTATCTACCCTCTACTCACTAGGCTCCGTAAGGAGGGACTGATCAAGTACACGTGGGTGGAAAGCTCGCAAGGGCCTCCTCGTAAGTATTACGTCATCACGGATGCCGGTAGGGCCTACCTAGATGAATTACGAAAGCTATGGGTATCAATGAGAGATTCTGTAGACCTACTAGATAGCGAGACACCCTCTTGGGGTACTGGCACCTCACGAACTGGTTTGGAGTTTGCCGAAGGGGAGTATGTTATCTCCACCCGTGATGATGACCGCTTTATCCAAAAAGAGGATGAAGAGGCTGTGAATGATCAAGAAGAGAAGTAATACACACCACACACATTACCAATATGAAAAAGACAATAAGCGTCAATCTAGCCAATCGCAATTTCTATGTAGAGGAGGATGCCTACTATGTGCTAGACCAGTACATCAAGGGGATCCGCGAATATTATCTTGCCGATGACCCAGAAGGGGAGATCGTTGGGGATTTTGAGATGAGGCTAGGGGAGTTATTTGCCGAAAAAATGAGACTGGGGCACGAAGTAGTGACCCTCGACCTAGCGAAAGAGGTGATTTCTCAGCTGGGGCGAATTGAGGATTTAGAGGCTCCGGAAGGAGGAGAAGAAGAGCCATCAGTGCAATCACCTTCGGGAGAGTCTTCACAGCCAGAGACTTCTGAAGCTTCGGCGAAAAAGGAGGAGACCTTTGCCGAGAAGCTCAATAAGAAGCTCTACCGCGACCCCAAGCATAAGTGGTTGGGCGGTATCATCGCAGGACTATCTGTGCACCTTGGGGTGGATGTGGCACTTCTCAGACTAGTGGCTGTTCTACTCCTCTTTACACCACTCAATTGGATCTTTGTGGTGCTCTATATTGTGGGGTGGATGGTGCTCCCTGAAGCCACTGAGGCAACCGACCGACTGCGTATGGAGGGTAAGCCACTCACTAGCCAAAACCTTTGGCAGACGATTTCAAGTGAAACACCAGGCGTCCAAACGGATGAAACTTCTGTGGAGCCAGAGACGGAAGTAAAAGAGAAGCGTCGGAATAATATCCTTTGGTGGATAGTGGCCTTCTTCCTAGTCCTATTTATTGTGGGAGCTTTGATTTGGGGGATTGTGGCTATAGGTGAGGGCACATTTTTCCCTGGTCTTCCCATTGGTGACAGTAGTTCCACCGTGTGGGTGGTAGGGCTGTCCATTTTACTTGCTATTTTTGGGTTGCTTTTAGCTTTGATGATACTAGCAGGGATTATTACGCTGGTTTATATCTGGCCGTTTAGCATCATCTTACGTTCCAAGTCGCTCAATACGGGCACCAAGATAGTGATTATAGCACTTTGGATTATCCTCACCACATTCTGGATTTGGTTATAGTTTTGTTAGTTCTCAATAAGAAAGGCGGGCTACATGAGTGATCATATAGCCCGCCTACATTATATATACGTTGCGATTACTTCTTCAAATAGCGATCCATCCAATCAAACCAAGTACGGTAGAATAGGATACCATTCTGTGGCTGAAGAATCCAGTGGCTCTCATCGGGGTAGTAAAGGATGCGAGCTGGGATGCCTCTCAGCTTAGCAGCATCAAACGCCATAAATCCTTGTGAAGAGAGGATGCGGTAGTCTCTATCACCGTGAGTAACGAGGATTGGGGTATCCCACTTATCCACAAAGCGGTGTGGAGAATTGGCGTAGGTGTGGCGAGTAGTGGCATTGTCTTCCCAGTAGGCACCACCCATATCCCAATCGGCAAAGAACTTCTCCTCCGTCTCAAGGTACTGAGCATCGAAGTTGAATATACCAGCGTGGGCAGCTAAAGCCTTGAAACGACCCTCGTGGTGGCCCGCCATCCAGTAAGTAGTGTAACCACCATAGCTAGCACCTGTACATCCTAAGCGGTCGGCATCTACATAAGGCTCCTTTGCCACCTCATCAATAGCAGCTAGTAGGTCCTTCATATTCTGTCCGCCCCAGTCGCCCGAGATCTGCTCATTCCACTCCTTGCCAAAGCCAGGCACACCACGGCGGTTAGGTGCCACCATAATATAGCCGTGAGAGGCAAAGGTGCGGAGATTCCAGCGATAGCTCCAGAATTGGCTCACCGTGCTCTGTGGTCCACCCTGACAATAAAGGATCGCAGGGTACTTCTTATTAGCATCAAAGTGAGGAGGAAGAACCACCCACGTGAGCATCTTCTTGCCATCGGTAGTGGTGATCCACCGCTTCTGAATCTCAATATTTGGGATCGTAGCAAGGAGAGCATCATTCTCAGTGCTCAGCTTCACCATCGTTGCCTTCGCCCTCCTACGCTTTGGTGCTTGGAAAGCGTAGATGTCGGTGGGGTGCTTCATCGATTGCAAGGTGTAGAGGAAGTCCTTCCCATTGCCTGCAAAACCCACTACATCGGCCATGTCGTAGTCAGTGATTTTGGTTGCCTTGAGACTCTTAATATCTATCTCAAATAGATTGCCTAGCCCTTGGTCATTGGAGAGGAAACGGAAGCCCTTATCCCCCTCTAGCCACTCAAACTGATCTACCCAAAGCTCATAATCACGGGTCACAAAGGTCTTCTCCTTAGTCTCAAGATTCATCATGAAAAGACGGTTGAGGTCTGCCTCATACCCATCCCGCTCCATGCTGGTCCAAGCAATATACTTACCGTCGGACGAGAACTTTGGTGTGTTATCGTAGCCCATCATTCCCTCAGTCAGGTTAGTGGTGGTGCCGGTCGTTAAGTCGAGCAGATAAATATCAGTATTGGTAGAGCGCGCATACGCCAACCCCTTCAGCTTCTTGCAGCTATAGGCAATCGCCTTCGAATTAGGGTGCCAAGCCAGCTGATCAATCCCACCAAAAGGCTCTATTGGTAGCTCGTAGCTCTCCTCCTCAGGAAGTACATTCGTGAGCTTTTGCGAGATCGCAAGCCCTTCACCCACCTCAGCGATGTACGATTGTGGGTACTCAAGGGTCCAGTGATCCCAATGCTTGTACATTAAGTCATCGTAGATCCGTCCCGTTGCCTTATCAAGGTCGGGATTCTCTTGCCGCATAATGCTAGGCGTTTCCACCATCCGGCTGATGATCACCTTAGAGCGGTCGGGTGCAAAAAGGAAACCTGTGACATCAAAGTCAAAGTCCGAAAGCTCCTTCTTCCCAGTGCCATCTATCTTGATGATACCCACCTGTGCGTGCGCCCCCTCCGTAGAGATATAGGCTAGGGTCTCATTATCCAAGAAAATAGGCGAGTGCCCCTTGAGCGGAAGCACCTTTTGCTCTCCCCCTTTGCCCAAAGTCGATAGCACCATCTCAGTGGTACTGCTATTCTCCTTTACATTTGGAAGGGTTCGTGTGTAGACATAGCACTTGCCATCGGGCGAAAGCACCGGCGTTGATAGTCGCCACATTTGCATCAGCACCTCGGGTGTAAATTCAGTAGGCTGTGTGTCGCCTACGGGTGCTGCTGTGGAGTGAAGTATTGGCATACTACTCATGAGTAAAGCTGTAGAAACAGCGGTTAAAATGTTCTTTCTCATCGTATAAAAAATGATAAAAATAGAAATATTCTCATTTGAATGGCTAAATTACAAAATAAAAGTCTAACTTTGTGGGAAATGAGGGAAAAACTCCTATATTTGATAGGAAAAGGAATCATTCAAACCGACTTATATAGAATATGATGAAGAAAGTACAGTATGTAGCAATCGTAGCAATCGCCCTGCTCACAGCAGGTGCCATGACCTCTTGTAAACCAAAGCAGAGTGCCTATAAGGCTGTAATGGAGCGTGCACAACAGAGAGAAATCGCTAAAGAGGCCGAGGAGACTCCAAAGGATGAGATCATCCCAGTGGTGACCGACAATGCCGATGTACGACCTGAAAAGGTGACCCCAGCAGTAGGAGAGGATGCCAGCGGACTTCGTAGGTACAGCGTGGTGATTGGTAGCTTCCTAAGCGTTACCAATGCCAATTCTCTTAAGGCTCGTATGGCTGATCAAGGGTACAACCCCATCCTAGCACAGAATGAGCAAGGGATGTATCGTGTGATCGTCACTAGCTTCGACGATAAGAGCGACGCTGTAAGAAGCCGTGAATCCATTAAGAGTATGTATGCCGATAAGGGACTCTTCCAAGATGCTTGGATTTTGGAGCGTACCTATTAATCTGTGACTAGCTTTTATTTTTGAGATGTAATAAGTAGAGACGTAATGGATATTGTTACGTCTCTACTTATTTTTTTTCTATGCCAAAGAAAAGGAAGAATAACACCCACTGGAGGTTTGAAAACCCTCAAGCCAGCCCTCAGGAGAAACCCTATTATACCATAGGCGAGGTGGCGAGGCTCTTTAAGGTAGATGAAACGCAGCTGAGGTATTGGGAGCGACACACTCCCTTGGCACCTAAGCGGGCGGCATCATCGGGCACCCGTCTCTATACTCAGGACGACCTGAAGCTAGTGGAGCGGATACGCTACCTATTGATTGATAAAGGGCTCTCACTGCAGGCAGTTGCGGAGCAGTTGCAGAGTGGAGGTGCGGTAGATACCGACCTTCAGATCCGTGAGAAGCTATGGGAGGTGAGAGCAAAAGTGCTAGAACTAAAGAGGGTGGTAGACCAACAATTGAATAATGCAAACAGCAGTAATGAATGATGCCAATTTTGGCGATGGAATGTACCTAAAGGTGCTGGGCTGTGGCTCGGCACTCCCCAAGCCTGGACAGCAACATAGCTCACAGCTATTGCGTCTGCGGGAAAAAGTCTATATGATTGATTGTGGTGAAGGCACTCAGATGCAGTTGCTCCGCTTCGGTGGCTCGTGGGCCAATCTTCACCGCATATTCATCACCCACCTACACGGCGATCACTGTCTAGGTTTGCCCGGATTGCTCAGCAGTATGTCTTTGAGTGGTCTCGACCACCCTGTGCATATCTATGGGCCCGAAGGGATTGAGGCTTATGTCCGCTTTATCGTGGAGACCTTTTGTCGCGACGATGCCGAGCGAATCATTCCTCACCAGATCGATCATCGGCAGGTGCAAACGGTCTATGAAGATCATTCGCTACTCGTCACCTCCTTTCCCCTCAAGCATCGGGTGCCCTGCATCGGCTACCGTTTTGATGAAAAACCAAAGTCCCGCCACATTGATAGGGAGATGTGCGACTTCTACCAAATACCCATCGCCTACTTCGGACTCCTCAAGCAGGGAGCCGACTTCCAGCGGGAAGATGGTACCGTGATACCCAATCACAAGGTGACCAAGGCGCCCCGAGCACCCTATAGCTTTGCCTACTGTAGCGATACCGCCTACTTCCCTCCCATTGTGGAGACGATCAAGGGGGTGGATCTGCTTTACCACGAAGCTACCTTAGGTGCCAAGATGACCGAGCGGGCAGCCGAAACCCTCCATAGTACCACCACCGATGCCGCTTCCATTGCCCAGCAGGCCGAGGTGGGGCACCTCCTCATTGGGCATTACAGTGCTCGGTATGCCTCCCCAGCTCTAGTACAAGAGTTGCTCAGGGAAACTCAAGCTATATTCCCATCTACTTTGGCAGCTGAGGAAGGGCTCACCATCGACTTTCAGAAATTACGAACCCTATAATCCATTGCCCCCCCTTCCTCAATATGAAAATCCTACTTTGTGGCTCTGTCCATCAAAAGAGCAATCCAGAGAGTTTCCGACAACTGATCAAGACGATCCTTGCGCTCCACCCTGAGCACTCCCTACAGATCGAGCAGCGCCTCTATACCTATCTCCTCTCCGAAGGATTTTCACTTGGGGGGATCTCTATCTGCACTCCTAGAGGAGTGGTGGATACCGACCTGCTGATCAGTGTGGGCGGTGATGGTACCTTCCTACGCACTGCCAAGTTGATCGCCGGCACCAAGGCAGGCATTATCGGCATCAATTCAGGTCATCTCGGCTTTCTAGCAAGTCTACAGCCAGAGGACTTTCCCCACTTCTGGAAGGAGCTAGAAGAGGGCACCGCCCTTGCGGAGGAGCGCGACCTGCTGGAGTGCTTCGTCACGGACCAAGAGGGAAGGGAGACCTTCCGTGCCCTCACACTTAATGAGGTGGCGGTGATGAAACGCGATACCGCCAGTATGATTTCAGTAGCCACCTATATCAATGGCGAATTGATTGCCAATACCGATGGCGACGGTCAACTTATCTCCACCCCCACCGGCTCCACCGCCTATGCCCTCAGTGTCAATGGACCCGTCGTCCACCCCCATAGCCCAGTGATGCAGATATGCTCCATCGCCCCTCATACCCTCAATATGCGACCCATCGTGCTCCCCAATAGCGTCGAGATAGAGCTCCATATAGAGAGCCGTAGCGGTGCCTTCCTCCTCGCCATTGATGGCAAAAGTCACCCCGAGACCATCGGAGCCACGGTGCATATCCGTCGGTCGGAAAAGCGACTCAAGGTGCTCCACTCACAGCACTACTCCTTCTACCAAACCTTACGCCAAAAGCTCATGTGGGGTCAAGACCCTCGCCTTTAATCCTCGCGTCCCCCGATTGAAGAGGTTCCATAAACGCACCCGACAGGGTGCCATTCAGATAGCCCCCGCGTCGGAGGGGGCAGAAGCCCCCGAACGACCGGCGGGTAAAATAGTGCGATAATATCAATCGACCCTTGTGGTCGCACAACCTATAGCGGGGACAACCACCCGATCAGAAAATAGCGTCATCGGCACGGAAATAATCAATCAGCATCCATGGTGATTGGCTATCCTTTCTGCCAAATAGATACTCCTCAATCATCTCCGACCCTAGATACCCTTTGCAAAAGGCAGCTTCATTTGGGGCTAATTCCCGCCAAGCAGCAAAGAAGTAAGTGCTATCGGGAGGGGCAATCGCAATCTGTAGCTTCCCAAAGTCTGGAGTACTTGACCCCTCGCCAAGGGAGGTCCTAGCACGCTGAAAAGTGGCATCCTCTCTAAATCGGTCTATAAATTGAGATAGCGGTTCACTGCCTTGATTAAAAGGTGCTTCGACATCTTCAAAAATCATATTATTGGTATAATAATCTTTGTAAAGATCGTAGACTGGCACCTCATTATTGGCTTCGGCGATCAGCTCCTCCGCTTCGTCTACAGAGAGACTGGAAGAAAGCGAATCCACTGGCCGTACTACCCGCTCCGTAGTAGTGGTAATCTCCTTGTCGCTGGCACCTCTATCTCCATACTTGGTATAGAGCCAAACCCCTCCCAAGGCAAGTAATGCCACACCCCCTGAAATCAAAAGTCCCTTATGCTTTGACATGGTATTAAAGTATTGAAAATCTGTAGCAAAGATACTGAAATTATCGTAATCTGTGAGTGTCATTCGCAATACCTACAGGGGATACGCATTAGAAAAGACTATTGTGCGAATGATGATATACAATCTGTTGAGGATAATGGCGTAAGAACCTCGGCAGAGGTCCCTCTTAAATAGGCACAGGTCGGAGGGGCGTTAGCCCCGAACGACCTGTGTGCAAGAGCATATTCACCACCCCCTTGACCCCGGCTGAGGGGTCCGACCCCTCGGCCGGGGTCGCAAGGGTATTTTTGCACCATCTATACACAGAGGAGGTTTCAAAAAAAGCACCCGTTAGGGTGCCATTCGGATAGCCCCCGGTCAAGGCTCGTAGAGCCGAAGACCGGCGGGGAAATAGTATGATAATATCAATCGACCCTTGTGGTCGCACAACTTATTGGGGGTGCGACCACAAGGGTCGTATGGTTGGTGTACACCTCTTCCCCGCCGGTCGTTCGGGGCTTTCGCCCCTCCGACACGGGGGCTATCTGAGTGGCACCCTGGCGGGTGCTCTTATGCCTTTATAGATCCTTTATAATGCATAACCCCTGCATCGCCCACGGGTGGCACGTGAGGTAGTCCTTAACGTTTGGTTTTCAGCTCCTCAAGCAGGAATAGCAGAAGCCCGAAGGGCTTCCATGGTCTATTAACCCAGCCTTCCCACTCCGTAGGTAGGCGAAGCGTACCTAGAGGAGGAGAAGATTGGGGAGAGGTGCAAGGCATCATCAACTACCCCGAAGGGGTTGCACTTTTACATCCATAAGCGATGGTGTATATGCAACC
>NZ_KV820676.1:65386-72099 GCF_001815465.1 Porphyromonas sp. HMSC077F02
CTCGCTAACGCTCCCCTTCAGGGGGAAGCTTGGGGTAATACACCATGAAACCCTCTTCGGGGTTTTCCATCAATCATTGATAAATAGGCTCTTGCAATCCCCCTCCCCCTAGGAGTTTTCTTCTTAATAAATAGCCCTCACAATTTCCCCTACGAGCAGGGCAAAAGTGGAGATGCAACTAAGCGATCGGCGAGTTGCAACTAAGCATTTGCCGAGTTGCATCTCGGCGATTGCTTAGTTGCATCTCGGCAAACGCCTTCGTATGGTATTGAATTCCAATTGATTACGAGGGAGGTCTTGAAGCCCCTATTTTATTCGAATTTCGAACATTATTTATTAGCTTGAAGAACGGACTAGTGGAGTGCCCCGTGAGGTAAAAACGGATGCCTGCGGATGAGCCTTGATAACCGTGAGCCACCATGGTAGACTCCGCCTCTGCTCTCTTTCGGGCGACTTTCTCTATCTCTCAAATGTTAAATTAATGGGTCAACCCCATTTTTAACTATTAGAGTGAAAAATTGTTTGACATACTGCAGAGATGTTGCAGTATCTAATGCTATATTTGCCTCAGAAGAACAAAACCATTAAGAATTAGCACTATGATTTCGGGGAACATAACATTTAAATGCGATGAATGTAAGCACAGATTACAACGATGTCAAGGAGCTTCAAGCTATCTCCTAGCCTACTGACTTTTTTGACTTCACATCACACGGTAAAATAAAGATTGAATGTAAAGAATATTATTATGAGTGATCAAATTGAAAGAAAAAGAAGCAACATCACTAAGCGTCAGCGAAAACTATACAATGCTATTAAAGAAATTGCCCAAAAGGTAATTGACTTGAATATGGTGTATACGCGATCAGACCTAGCATTTGAACTGTACAACCATGATATCCAAGTTGATTCAATAGATGTGGGTGATGCCGTATGGAATGCGTACAAATTTTTCAATAAGCCTAAATTATTGAATGAGGCATTCATTACCAATGATTTAACGGATAGCTTATTATCATCTTATATCGCACGTGATATGGCGGAAGGTGATTTTGAGACGCATACCACAGACTTTCTTGACAAAAATAGTGAAGACTTAAAGAGAAATCAAAGTTTTCTAGAGGTCGCATCTAAAGACTTTAGTCATCGGGTTAGTGCTTTACCAACTAGGGCTAGAAATCAATCGGCAGATAAGGTGTCTAATTTTTTGCAAAACGCCACTGAGGTGGTAACTGCCACGAAGGGTGTTAGGGACGTTTCGTATCAAGCCGAAGCACTTTTTTCTGCAGTTAATGAGGTAAATAATGCCTACAAGTCGGCTATTGCTTCCGTAAGAAATTCTATTGATTATTTTGCATTACAGAGGGAACACCTACTGAAAATATATTACTATTATAGTAGCGTCCTTTTGGATTTATATGGAGATAGAATCAGAGTAGTCGAGCCTGAACTTTTTGACTATAATCGCATCGAGTTTCTTGATGTGGATGCAATCTTAGAAGGGTTATCTACAGATATTTTCATGCTTCAAGATGAGTGTACAGAACTATCTAGCCAATTCATGGATAATACTATGCAGATTGCTGAAAGTACAGGTCAATTTGCAAAAGATAGTAGAAATGTGAAGGCATCACTGATATACGGAGGAGGGCAGCTCCTTATGCACCAATTAAGTGCTCATCAGCAAACAGCTCAAGTAAAAAGTGAATTTGAGAGGATTAAAAGAAAGGCAATTACCGCTGTTGCAGAAATGCAGGGTGATAGTGGTAGACTTTTTCAAATCTTTAAGGTGATAAATGACCTTCATATTTCAAGAGCATTGGCATTTAATAGGTATGCTGATAAGGTGTTAACTGAGGAGATCAACGGGCTACTGTCAGTCATTTATGGTTCCGATGAAATGATTAAATTACAGCAAGAGCGCGAGAGTTTGATCAATATGCTTCAAGATATTAACCGTAAAATGGAAGATGCGGAATTGCATGTGGCATTATATGAGGGGCGAGTGAAAGGGTATGATGATTTTCTCAATGGCGGACGAGCTCATTACGAGGAGATTTTAGCAAGCTTACCTAAGAAACCCTCTACGCTCCAGAGAGTATTGACCATGGATAGAGTTGCTGATAAGTACAATGAAGTGTTGAGATTGTACTATGAGGATGGGTCAGTGGACTTTCTCAATGATTATATTAGCACACAATACGAGAAGCAACTTGATGAGACGGAACTTGAGCATCATAGAAATTTAATTACAGAGTTTCAGCAGAAGCGAGAGGAGTTGAATAAAAAGCTCACTCAATTGTCGTTGGAAGCTTCCAAGATGATATATACTGATAAAGAGCTTTCAGCGAAGTTTGGCAAGCATTTAGTCTCTATTGTTGGACTACTTAAAGGTGCAAGAAACATTATCAATAGTGGCATAGAGGAGTCTCTTCAAAGACCAGTGGTTGTCTCGGACTATAGCGAGCTATTTGAGGTGCCTATGGAGAGTCGTGAGGCACTAGAGAAACTGGCTTCAAAGTTGCATACCTTTGCTGATGAGCGCGTCTCTGTTTCATCATCAGTTATGGGTGTCTCTGCTGTAGATATAGCTCATAGTGCTGTAGATATGCTAAAGGAGTATACCATGTTGGAGCTCGAAAAAGAGCAGACTGCAATGGCCGCAGAGGCATATCAAGCTGAGAGAGCCCAATTGAAAGCTAAGTTTCAACAGGCTTGTTCCGAGATTGATGATAAAAGCTCTGTGATTCTTGAAACTTTGAAAATAATCAATACCACGGATAATCGGGAGGTAATGATTAAGGGACTTGCCTTTTTGGCTGATGTGGATCTAGATGATTTTAGCCAAGAAGATATAGATGATTTTTTATTAGGTAAAAAAGTAATTGAACTATAATTATCGCATTATATGGAAAGTAAACGAAGAAGAGAAATGTGGAGGGATCCTCAATATGGCTTTGAGGAAAAACATGCAGAGGTTATCCCTGATTTTTGTGATAAGGAAAAGGATAGCTATGATGGAGCTGGGTGCCTTGCATACATTGCTATATCACTCGTGTTAGGTTTTCTAGTATCATACACAAGCGAAATGGGCTTTTGGCGTTCTCTCCTCTTTGTGGGAGTCCCAGTCTCAGGGGGTATGCTCTTAGCTATTAAGTATTTAAGAGCAGATACTACGTGCACTCTTGTCTTTTTCCCCTTTATATCCTATTTGATCTATCTATATAGCTATCCAGCATGGTTTGAATCCAGCACCTCGGCTATAGTAGTTGCAGTGATTGCTGGATATTTTATTGCACGTACGCTAAGAGGGTTGTCAATTTTTGTTGTCCCTTGGCTGATAATCAAGGTACAGTTGATTGAAAACCCTTATGAAAACATTGTCTTATTGATAATTTATGGGGTACTCTCTTTAACCTTCGCGTGGTTGTTGTTGCGACTAATCTACGCCGTTTTCTACAAACCACACGAGATGTAAAATTGTCACTTTTATCGTAAATAGAAATATGTCTAAGCAAAATAAGTTTTACTTGTGGTGTGCTCTCTTAGGAATAGAGATTATTGCAGCTTTGTGGATAGTAATTGATCTTTATTTAGAGGTGGGTCTGAGTGTAAAGTTTGCGAAAATTTTATTCGCTTGTGGGGTAATCATTGTTACAACTGCGAGAAAGGTTAGTTCAAGTCGCCTTGATATGGATAGTCCAGAATAGTTGGAGCTCAGGGATTATAGATATCAGGGGTTATGCATTAGAAAAGGCTGTTGTACGAATGATCATATGCAAGCTGTTGAGGATAAGGAAGTAAGGACCTCGGAGAGGTTCCTCTTAAATTGGCATAGGTCGGAGGGGCAAAGCCTCGAACGACCTGTGTATCAAAAGCATATTCACCACCTCTATGACCCCAGCTGAGGGGGCTGCCTTGACTTGTGCCTATTTAACACGGACCTCTGCCGAGATCCTTTTCCCATAGGTTCACCAATGAATGCCACACAGACATTTCTAATGCGCAACTCCTGGAGTTTTGTGTGAGTCGCTTTCTATTCTATGTGGATTAGTGGTTTTTCTGAAAACTTAAAGATAGTTTGCTTATAGTGTCATATTTTTTATATCTTTGTAATGATGTTTAAACTAAGTGTCACAATAACATATAATAATGATGGAAAAAACTTACTACTATTTAATTAATGGACAACAGCAAGGTCCAGTAACTTTGACAGAGCTGAAAGGTAAAGGGATTACTAGGGAGACGCTCGTTTGGACTGAGGACATGGCAGAATGGCAGGAAGCTCAGACATTACCAGAGCTAGGTGAGTTATTTGTCAATGTACCTCAGACTGCACCTGAGCAGCCACAAATTCCAGAGGCACCGTCTGCGAGTGTGACGACTGATACGAATGCGGTTGATCGCCCAAAAACATGGCTAGTAGAATCTATTTTGGTAACATTATTCTGTTGCTTGCCATTCGGAATTGTTGGTATCGTCAATGCATCCAAGGTGGACTCTGCCTTGGCAAGGGGAGACATCGATGGTGCAGTACAAGCTTCTGAGGCAGCAAAGAAATGGGTGAAAATTGGAGCAATATGTGGAGCCGTTGCAATCGGTATCTATGTGCTATTAGCTATAGCTGGATATTCTTTTGGTGACTACTACGACGAGTACTATTACTAATAGATACAGGGTTGCTCTATGGATTGCAGCTGCGATTCTAATTGTTTTACTGTTAATACTTTATCAAAAGGTCAACCCCTCGGATTCTAGTCTCTTTCCAAAGTGTCCGTTTTTGGTGCTAACGGGGCTAAAGTGTCCAGGGTGTGGTTCTCAACGTGCCATCCACTATCTGCTCAATCTGCAGATAGTGGAGGCATTTAAGATGAATGCTTTAATGGTGATATCCATCCCCTTTATCATCGCATTGACTATTTTAAGTCTTACTTTTCATCGCTCTAGAGAGTTACTCAAGTGGCGGGATCGTCTCTATAGTCAGCGGTCTATTAGCATTATACTTATTGTTGTTGTCAATTTTTGGATATTTCGAAATATCCTATCATTCTGACCTGTGTCTCTTTGAGCGTCGCTTTCGTGAGCGCTTTAGGGCACGCCAAGCGTTGACCATTCCGGTGACACTAACGATGAGGCTCCCTGTAAGTAGAAAGCACATCACGCAGATCCTGAGCGTAGGGTGGTGGTATGCTCACAGATACTTATAGGAGTGCAACTTGTGGTAGACGATATCGTTGAGCCGTGTCGCCCGATTCTGTACCGTTACAGTAGGTGCCGTTAGAGCAACATAGAGTGTGCTTCCCTCGCCCGTGGTCACCTCTACCACAGGCAGGGGAAGCGAATTCCTTTCACCTGGCTGCGGGAGATAGTGCCCGTCGTAGTGCTCCATGATCCGTGCGGTCTTCACCTCAATGCCTAGACTGAGGCCTTGTAGATAACTCAGCACCTCCTCCTCATTCAATGCCAATGGAGAGAACCCCTCACTATCAACTACCAGATAGGTTGCCCTCTCCTCTCCTGTCTCTAATCGGTAGTAAGATCGGCCATATAGTGAGCAAAGGAGATCTCCTTCGCTGTGGGGTACTGGGCAAGAATTTGCCCGAACTGAAGCGTCTCATCTGGGGAATGTTGCACGAAAAACTGGCTCAAACTATTGCGCATGTCATTGATTATTAGTGTATTAAGGGGAGAATATAGTATTGATTTATAGAGACAATACTTATGGGATTCAAGCAAACGAGCAACAATGCGCCCTCATTTACTGAGGTGTTTACCGAATTGAGAAGTTCTAGAGCACGCAATGAGTTTCTAGAGCAAATTGACAAACTCATTGATTGGAGACCATTTCAAACACTCATAAATAAAAAGCTATGTAAGAGAGCTGAAGCGAAGGGTGAACCTACTTATGATGGAGTTCTAATGTTTAAGATCCTTCTTCTGGAGACGTGGTATAATTTGATTGACCGAGCCGTTGAAGAGCGTATTAACGACTCCATTAGCTTTGGAATGTTTCTTGACATTGATATGGAACACGTCTCCCCCGATCACAGCACCATTTGCCGTTTTCGCAATGCGATTGTAGAGAAAGACTTGTGGGATAAACTTTTGAGCCTTCTCAATAAGCAGCTACAACGCCATGGAATTATGAAGATTGAGACGGGAGCATTGGTTGATGCAAGTATAGTTGATAGTCCATATGCCCCCGATGGTTCTGTCAAGATAGAAGTCGCCGAGGATAGAGAGGACACCAGAAGCGAAGAAGCTAAAGAGGAAGAACGGAGCTATCAAGTAAAAGTGGGTAGTGCGAAACCAGGTGTGGATACGGAAGCCCGATGGGTGGTAAAATGTAAGAAGTTTAGATATGGGTACAAGAAACATGTCTTGACAGACGGAGAAGGCCTTGTGAATACCCTCACCACCACATCTGCCAATGTCTCAGACACGACAGAATTTCCAACTCTCATAGAGAAAGGAGCCCTTCAAAAAGGAGTAATGGTATTAGCCGATAAAGGATATACCTCCAAGGCCAAAAGAGAACATCTAACTGGCCACGGGATCAAAGATGGGATAATGAGGAAAGCGACAAAGGGGAAGCCACTAAGTGATAAAGATAAAGAATTCAACCGACAGATAAGCCAGTATCGAAATAAAATTGAGCGTACCTTTGGAAGTATCCGATGCTGGTTTCACGGAGGGAGGTGTCGATATCGGGG
>NZ_KV820676.1:72199-75328 GCF_001815465.1 Porphyromonas sp. HMSC077F02
ATAATCAAACAACAAGGCAGTTTCTCAAGCCAGAAAAGATGAAAATCAGCAAAAAGTCAATCCAAAACGTCTAAACTTGAATGTGCAACAGTCTCTTTTTAGGAAATCACAAAGACGATCTGCTTTTTTTCTGCGGAATGGAGCATTACTATGATAATCTTTTGGATATCCAACTCGCTTAGGGTTGTGGAAACTACTACCACCCTATTGTACTCTATATATAAATGGAGCAAAGTTGCTTGCTTTTATTGTAGCTGTATCATCTTTTAGTCATCAACTTCCTCACTATCGGGTTGAGTCGCTTCTTCAGCCGCTAACATATTCGCCTTTGACTTAGAAATTGGGAATGTAAATGTAAGTGTAATTTCAATATCATTATCGTCGCATTGAAATACGATATCCCTTATTTCGGATGATATAACTTTCTCCTCAACCAGTTGGTAACGGCTTGATAAATGTTTGATGATTGTTGATTTAATAAGATCCAAATGATCTATTGCCTCAAAAGAGAATTCGATCTTCAAAATAACTTGTCGTACATGGGCATTGTCATTGAAGTTGTTTTCATCATTCGTTATGGCTTCATCAAAAACTATTTTAAAGTACCTTAGCGTAACATCATTGCCTAATGTTACCTCCTCCCCCTTTAGTAATGCATTTGGTTCGGTGTAAATTGATTGTAGGTTCCATGTATCTTCTTCTCTGAGATCACCCAATGTGCTCTCCTGATTAATCTCGCCTACAGAATAAGGGTTATTGCCAATCACATTATTGAGATTATATACTATTTCTGTCGTGTTAAAGTATTGAGACGAAACCGTGGGTACTACTCCATATTCGTTGTAGGTAAACGGAATTTTAAGTTGTTCAAGTTGAGGTGTAACGATATACTTTCCCTTTCTGTCTGTGATTCCCGATTTGGATCCATTTGAGACAGCTATTTTATCCTTATAGGTGGCAATGATTTCTTTAAATTGAGGGTTAATAGTGTAGTTGCCTTTTTTGTCAATTAACCCCCAAAGGTCTGAACCTGATGGCTCTACGATAGCCACTCCTCCCCTAAAGGGATACGCCCAGTCAAATTGTGGGTTGATAACATAGTTACCTTTCTTATCAATATAGCCGAAAGAATTTCCTTGAAATACCAGCGCTAGCCCCTCAGAAAAAGAATCTGCCCTATCAAACTGTGGGGGGATCACGTAGTTTCCTTTCTTGTCTATAAAGCCATACTTTTCACCTGATACAACTACAGCTAACCCCTCATGAAAGTCGAAAGCCCAATCAAACTGTGGGTTGATAATGTATCCCCCTTTTTTGTCAATATATCCGATTTTATTACTATCGTCTTGAAAGATGGCTAACCCTTCACTAAAATCACCAATATAAGTATAAGTCGCAGGGATGATATCACTCCCTGTTTTATCTATGGCACCATACTTGCCCTCAGAATTAACATATACTGCTAGCCCATCACTAAAATATCTGATAATCTGAGCTTTTTGGCAAGTAAATAGGACTTTCCCTTTGCTATCTATCGCCTGTATGTGCTCACCGCTAGGTGTTACAAAGGCAATATCTTCGCTAAAGATAGAAGCCTCAGCATAGGCAGCTGGAATGACATATTTTCCTTTTTTGTCAATAAAGCCATATAGCCCATTGTGGTCCATAACTCTCGCCAATCCATTTTTACTAAAAGATAATGCTTCTTTGAATTGGGGCATGATGACATACTTACCATTCCAGTCGATATAACCCATTTGGTCGCCTTGAACTATTGGTATAAGGCTAAGGTCATACCACTCGTCGTTACCTCCATTGGAGCCGCAACTAGATAGTAGCATCGTAAGGAGTGCCGTGGTGAGGAGTAATAATTTCTTCATAGTCTTTATTCTTTTATACAGTAAACTACTCTTGTGAAATCTATTCTCTAGGATAAATATACTGCAAACATATTAAAAATAATTGATATGACTTAAGGTTTGGCCCTTCAACCTGTGAATTTCATTCACATCTCCTAATTCGTGGACTGAGAATGTTGCGCGAAAAACTGGCTCAAACTATTGCGTATATCATTGATTATTAGTGTCTTTAATGTATAATTAAGGGGAGAATATAGTGTTGATTTATAGAGACAATAGTTATGGGATTCAAGCAAACGAGCAACAATGCACCCTCATTTACTGAGGTGTTTACCGAATTAAGAAATTCTAGAGCACGCAATGAGTTTCTAGAGCAAATTGACAAACTCATTGATTGGAGACCATTTCAAACACTCATAAATAAAAAGCTATGTAAGAGAGCTGAAGCGAAGGGTGAACCTACTTATGATGGAGTTCTAATGTTTAAGATCCTGCTTCTAGAGACGTGGTATAATTTGAGTGACAGAGCTGTTGAAGAGCGTATTAACGACTCCATCAGCTTTGGAAAGTTTCTTGATATTGATATGGAACACGTCTCTCCCGATCACAGCACCATTTGCCGTTTTCGCAATGCGATTGTAGAGAAAGACTTGTGGGATAAACTTTTGAGCCTTCTCAATAAGCAGCTACAACGCCATGGAATTATGAAGATTGAGACGGGAGCATTGGTTGATGCAAGTATAGTTGATAGTCCATATGCCCCCGATGGTTCTGTCAAGATAGAAGTCGCCGAGGATAGAGGGGACACCAGAAGCGAAGAAGCAAAAGAGGAAGAACGGAGCTATCAAGTTAAAGTTGGTAGTGCGAAACCAGGTGTGGATACGGAAGCCCGATGGGTGGTAAAATGTAAGAAGTTTAGATATGGGTACAAGAAACATGTCTTGACAGACGGAGAAGGCCTTGTGAATACCCTCACCACCACATCTGCCAATGTCTCAGACACGACAGAATTTCCAACTCTCATAGAGAAAGGAGCCCTTCAAAAAGGAGTAATGGTATTAGCTGATAAAGGGTACACCTCCAAGGCCAATAGAGAACATCTAACTGGCCACGGGCTCAAAGATGGGATAATGAGGAAAGCGATAAATGGGAAGCCACTTGGTGATAAAGATAAAGAATTCAACCGACAGATAAGCCAGTATCGAAATATAATTGAGCGCACCTTTGGAAGTATCAGACGCTGGTTTCACGGAGGGAGGTGTCGATATCG
>NZ_KV820676.1:75428-90136 GCF_001815465.1 Porphyromonas sp. HMSC077F02
ATATACTTGAAGCTATTTGCTACAACATCAAAAGAGCTCCCCATTTATACCTCAATAAAATATTGGAAAATGAAGAAGCCTCTATAAGTGGAGCACTTGTTATGAGATAAGTACTAGAAACCCTCTGTAAAAGCTCATAATTGGAGCATTTACAGAGGAGAATAATTAAAAAACAAGGCAGTTTCTCAAGCTAGGTAAGACAAAAATCAGCAAAAAGTCAATCCAAAACGCCTAAACTCGAATGTGCAACAGTCTCATCTGGGGCAATCTCACTGCTATCGGCTAGGGCAAAGAGTTCGCTTCTAGGGTTAGGACCAGCAATCCATTTTGGCAATCGTCGTACCGTCATCCACCCACTAAATATCCAGGAGAGTACAATTAGCCCAAAGAGTAGTCCCGCAATATGGGCCAATAGAGCCAGGCTCCCGACTTGAGTGTGAAGGGCGACCAGCTGCGTTTGGAGGAACGACGACTCTTGACCGTCCAGACTACCCCTACAATTAGTCCTGAAAGGATCATCACACAACCGATGATACTGAGTACTACAAAAAGGTTGCGCCAAAGCTCTTCATGCTGACGAAGTTGCCAGAAGTAAATCCAAAGGGGAATAGTACTAATGTAGGAGGCCCAGCGATTGCTACTGTTGGTAGTCTGTAGTAGCCGACCGCTTTTGCCGGAGAAGTAAAGAGTGGTGGACTGGGGATCGTCTACCGACACTTTGATAAAAGGAAGGTCCTCCCTACGTGACGCAAAGGGCATCCACTGCGTTAGCTGATGCAGAGTGTCAACTTGTGCAGGCGAATAGCTGGTAACCCTAGCTGTTTTCGTCACAATTTCTTCGAGGGTTGGTTGCGTGTCGGATAGAAGTTGCTGGGTGAGAAGATCCATCGCCACCTCTCCTTCACTGCCCACTAGAGTGAGCTGTGCTTTCCCCGCCTCTCGCTTCAGTGATACCCTTCAGGGTGAGTAGGAGTCTATTTTATTGAGTGCCCCATTTTTTTTTCGTAGAAAAAATGGTGGGGGCTTTGTGGTGGCGGTAGTTTTTGGTATCTTGCACGAAAGGTAATTCTATCCAATAACCATTTATTTAGAGTTGGAACGTATGGAACAGGGAAAGGCAAAATTGATCGGGACGTTGGCTATAGCAGTGGCGATTATCGTGGCTGTAGCGATTGGAGGACATGCTCTTGTGCATCGTAATGATGGGCCTAAGACACTCAGTGTGAAGGGTGGGGCAGAGCAAGACTTTGTCAGTGACTTGGTGGTGTGGAATGTGACGATCCAGAGCCATTCGTCTACTCCATTGGAGGGGCTGAAGGATGTGGAGCGTCAGCAAAAGATACTTGCTAACTTTCTCACCACTCGTAAGGTGCAGGAGAGTGAGGTGGTCTTTGGACCCGTCTCTTATCGGGAGGATATCACTGGCTACTACGATCCTAAGCAGGAGCGATATATTGAGATTAAGAATGGCTTTATTGTACAGCAAACTGCAACGGTGACCAGTCAGAGAGTGGATGAGATAGAGAATGTGGTGCGTGAGGTGGGTGAGCTGATTGCCCAGGATGTGACTGCCAACTCTGAGGATCCTCGTTATTACTACACTAAGCTGGCTGACCTGAAGCTACAGATGGTGGCGGCCGCCTCTGAGGATGCTCGTATGAGGGCAAAGCAGATTGCCGATGAGAGCAAGGCACGCCTGGGAGGGCTACGGAAAGCGAGCCTAGGTACTTTCCAGATAATAGGTAAGCACTCTAATGAGGATTATTCGTGGGGTGGTAACTTCAATACCTCTAGCAAGGAGAAAACGGTGAGCATCACGGTCACTGCGGAGTATCTAGTGAAGTAAAGAAAACCCATAAATATCTCAGATCCCTCTACATAAGCATCTATGGATTTATTTCAGGCAGATTATGATCGGATAGCGGAGCTTCGAAAGCTTCTGGAGCGGTATGAGCAGGAGTACTATGTACTTAATGCCCCTACCATTAGTGACCAGGAGTTTGACCACTTGATGAAGGAACTCGAGACGCTGGAGGAGCAATATCCCGACCTGGTGACTCCCGATTCGCCCACACAGCGAGTGGGCAGTGAGTTTTGGAAGGAGGGTAAACTGGGGAGGGTGAGCCAGTCTGAAGGATCTACGTTTAAGCATCGCTACCCGATGCTTTCGCTTGCCAATAGTTACTCGTGGGAGGATACGCTGGACTTCTACCGACGGGTTCATCAATTGGCGGGGAAGGATGCCGACTTGGTAGCGGAGCTGAAGTTCGATGGTACCTCTATCTCTATTATATATGAAGAGGGGCTCTTGAAGCGGGCTCTGACCCGTGGTGATGGCACAGTAGGTGAAGATGTGACGAGGGCTATTCAAGCGATGGAGTGTGTGCCGAAAAGGCTTGCGGGCGATCATCTACCTACCTATGTAGAGGTGCGTGGAGAGATCTTACTCCCTTGGGCGGAATTTCAGAGAATCAATAAGGAGCGTGAAGAGGAGGAGCTTCCTCCATTTGCTAACCCTCGAAATGCGGTGGCGGGAACCATTAAGACGAAGGAGCATGTGGAGGCGGTGATCCGTAGTCGTCGGCCGACCGCTTTCTTTTATTACCTACTGAGTGATGATGAGCAGTGGTTGCCAGACCTGCATCACGACCGCTTGGCGCTGATGAGGAAGCTGGGGCTCCCTGTGGATGAGCATAGCCAGGTATGCGATTCGCTAGAAGGTCTGAAGGCTTATCTGGACTATTGGGACACCCATAGGCATCAACTCCCAGTGGCAACTGATGGGGTAGTGGTGAAGGTGGATAGCTATGCGCTGCACGCTCTTTTGGGCACCACGGCGAAGTCGCCCCGCTGGGCGATGGCCTATAAGTTTTCGGCAGAGAAGGCGTTGACGCGACTAGAGTCGGTGAGCTATCAGGTGGCACGGACGGGGGTGATGACGCCTGTGGCGAATCTGGAGCCGATAGAGCTCTCTGGAACGACGGTCTCGAGGGCTACGCTCCATAATGCTGATATCATCAGTGAGCTGGATCTGCACATTGGGGACTTGGTGATGGTGGAGAAGGGGGGTGAGATTATCCCGAAAATCACCTCGGTGAGGTACGACCTTAGGGATGAGAAGACGGGTGCTGCGGTGACGATGCCGAAGGTTTGTCCGGATTGCGGAACTCCACTAGAGCGTGAGGAGGGGTTGAGTGCTACCTTTTGCCCCAATGAGTGGGGCTGTCCGGCTCAGATCGAGGGTAAGATAGAGCATTTCTGTAGTCGTAAGGCGATGGATATCAATATCGGTCCTAAGACCATTCATTTGCTTTGCACTTTGCTGGGGGTGAGGAGTGTGGCAGATTTGTATGACCTTACTGAGGGGGAGCTTCTGAGGTTGCCTAGCTTTAAGGAGCAAAAGGCGATCAATCTACTCAAGAGTATTGAAGCCTCTAAGGCGACCCCCTTTGATCGGGTGCTTTTCGGCCTTGGCATTCGTCAGGTAGGGAGTACGGTGGCAGCACAACTGGCCGATCACTTTCGGTCACTGGAGGCTCTGCGGTCGGCAAGCCGTGAGGAGCTTTTGGAGCTAGAGGATATTGGTCCAGTGATTGCGGAGAATATCCTGAGGTATTTTGTGGAAAGCCACAATGTGGAGACTTTGGATCGACTGGAGAGGGTGGGGCTACAATTGCGGTTTACGGAAGCCACTGCTCCTAAGCCAAAAGGTTCGCTACTAGAGGGGATGAGCATTGTGGTGAGCGGCATTTTCCATACCATTACACGTGACGAACTCAAGGAGCTGATTGTGGCTAATGGAGGGAAGAATGTATCGAGTATCAGCGGAAAGACGTCGCTGGTGATCGCAGGGGAGAATATGGGGCCAAGTAAGAGGGAGAAGGCTGAGAAGCTAGGAATTGAGATGATGAGCGAAGAGCAGTTTTTCGCTAAGTATGATGAATTGAAGGGGAGGTAATATAGATGCAGAACTTTGTACACTTACATGTCCACTCTTACTACTCTGTACTGGATGGACAGTCGTCAATAGAGGGGTTGCTGGAACAGGCAAAGAAGAATGGTCAGCCAGGGCTAGCCCTTACAGATCACGGGGTGATGCTGGGGATTAAGTCCTTTTGGGACGCCCCTAAATCGATGAAGAAGAAAAAGATCAAGGACCTTACGAAAAAGCTCGAAGGGGCTTCGGAGGAGGATAAACCTAAGATCCTTGAGGAGATAAAGGGGTGGGAGGATTGGAACTTTAAGCCGATCATTGGCTGTGAGTGCTATGTGGCGAGGAACGGACGCCTGAGCAAGAAGGGAAAGCAGGACTTGAGTGGCTATCACCTGATTGTTTTGGCGAAGAATATGCAGGGGTACAAGAACCTCATTAAGATGGTTTCAAGGTCTTCGTCTGAAGGCTTTTATGGTCGTCCTAGGATTGATAAGGAGCTGCTGGAGGAGTATCATGAGGGATTGATTGTGCTGAGTGCTTGTCTCGGTGGAGAGATTCCGCAGCTGATCATGAATGGTCGGCTGGAAGAGGCTAAGCAGGCGGTGCTATGGCATAAGGAGGTCTTTGGGGAGGACTATTATCTGGAGTTGCAGCGACACAAGACCGATAAGCCAAGGGGAAATCAGGAGACCTATGCTCATCAAGTGAAGGTGAACGAGGTGTTGATGCAGCTCTCTAAGGAGACGGGTGTAAAGCTGGTAGCCACTAATGATGTCCACTTTGTACGAGAGGAGGATGGAGAGGCGCACGATAGGCTGATTTGCGTGAGCATGGCAAAGAACTACGAGGATCCTAACCGTCTGACCTATACTAAGCAGGAGTGGCTCAAGAGTACGGAGCAGATGGTGGAGCTATTTGCCGATATCCCCGAGGCGATAGCCAATACTATGGAGATCTTTGATAAGGTGGAGACCTATTCTATTGAGAATAAACCTCTGATGCCACACTTTGAGATCCCAGCTGAGTTTGAGAATGATGATGACTACCTTCGCCATCTAGCCTATGAAGGTGCCCATAAAAGGTTTGGCGAGGAGCTGAGTGCTGAGGTAACGGAGCGACTAGACTTTGAGCTTTCTACCATTAAGAACATGGGTTTCCCTGGCTACTTCTTGATTGTGCAAGACTTCATTGCCGAAGCTCGCAAACTGGGCGTGGCTGTTGGACCAGGTAGAGGTTCTGCCGCTGGCTCATTGGTATCCTATTGTCTGCGGATTACCGACTTGGATCCACTGAAGTATGATCTGCTTTTTGAGCGTTTCTTAAATCCCGACCGTATCTCTTTGCCTGATATTGATATCGACTTCGATGATGATGGTCGGCAAGATATCCTAAGGTGGGTGACGGAGCACTATGGTAAGGAGCGTGTGGCACATATCGTTACCTATGGTACGATGGCAGCTAAGATGGCCATTAAAGACCTTGGTCGTGTACTAGGATTGCCCCTTTCGGAGACCAATGCTCTGGCAAAGATGATCCCTGACCGTATGCCTGAGGGAGGAAAGGTCAATATCAATAATACGCTAAAGCAGATACCAGAGTTTAGGGATGCCTATTACGAAGGGGATCCTCTCAAACATGATGTGATAGAGTATGCACGGCAACTAGAGGGAACGGTGCGTAATACTGGTGTGCATGCTTGTGGTATTATTATCGGTCAGACAGATATCTCGGACGTCGTTCCGACCTTTGTGACCACTGATAAGGATACTGGTGAGGATATTTTGGTAACTCAATACGAGGGGAGTGTGATTGAGTCAACCGGCTTGATCAAGATGGACTTTTTGGGTCTTAAGACGCTCTCCATTATTCGTGAGACGCTCAATAATATCAAGCTTCGCCACGGGATTGACCTGGATATTTCAAAGATCCCTCTGGATGATGCCAAGACTTATGAGCTCTTTAGTGCTGGAAAGACTTCGGCTGTATTCCAATTTGAGTCTCCTGGTATGCAGAAGTCGCTGATGCAACTGAAGCCTACCAAGTTTGAGGACTTGATTGCGATGGTGGCACTCTATCGACCAGGACCTATGGATAATATTCCTTCTTTTATTGCCCGTAAGCATGGTAGGGAACCAATTACTTACGACCTCTCTGTGATGGAGGAGTATCTTGAGGAGACGTATGGTATCACCGTATATCAGGAGCAGGTGATGCTACTTTCCCGTAAGATTGCCAACTTTACGAGAGGGCAGTCGGACTCTCTCCGTAAGGCGATGGGTAAGAAGCTAATCGACCAGATGGCTTCTCTCAAGGAGCTATTTATGGAGGGAGGTCAGAAGAATGGTCACCCTGCGGAGATACTAGAGAAGATTTGGGGCGACTGGCTCAAGTTTGCTTCGTATGCCTTCAATAAGAGCCACGCTGCTTGCTATGCTTGGGTGGCGTATCAAACGGCTTATCTCAAGGCTAATTATCCTGCTGAGTTTATGGCAGGTGTGATGAGCCGAAACCTCAATAACATCACGGAGATTACGAAGTATATCGATGAGAGTAAGAAGATGGGAATAGAGGTCTTCAATCCTGATGTAAACGAATCCAACTTCGCCTTTTCGGTGAATAAGGCTGGGCATATCCGCTTTGGATTGGGTGCTATTAAAGGCTTTAGTAGTTCGGCAGCTCGTGAGATTATTGAGGAACGGCGCGAGAATGGACTTTTTGCCGATGTCTATGACTTTTTCGCTCGGGTCGAAGGAAAAGCGACCACTAAGAAGGTCTCTGAAGCATTAGTGCTGAGTGGCGCATTTGACTCTTTCGAGACCTTCACTCGTGAGGATTACTATCAAATGGAGGGCAATAAAGAGGAGACCTTCTTGGATAAGTTGATCAACTATGGCAATAGAACTCAGGAGGAGAAGGCACACTCAATGGGCTCTCTCTTTGGTGATGACCTCTTTCAGGAGATGGCGAAGCCAACGCTCTCGGAGCATGCTCCTCAGTGGAATGATATGGACCGCCTGAATAAGGAGAAGGAATTATTGGGCTTTTATCTCACAGCCTCGCCACTAGACCAGTATGCACTTCCACTGAAGTATAAGTGCAATATTGGAGTGTCAGAACTACGAGACGTGATGGATTATGTGGGGAAGGAGCTGATCTTCGGTGGCATTGTGACTGGGTTCCGTGAGATGATGACCAAGAAGAATACCAAGGCGGGCTTCATTAAGATACAAGACTACAATGGTGAAGGGGAGCTGGCTCTCTTTGGTGACTCCTACCTTAAGTACTCTATGTATGGCCGTGAGGGACTATTTATTTTGGTGCGTGCTGAGGCAGAGATGGGCTACTCGGGTGACCGTGCTTTCCTTAAGATCAATAGCATACACCTACTGGAGGAGGTGGCTGATTCACTACTGAGCGATCTGCAGATTACTATCCCCACATGGGCTATTACTGAGCAGTTTTATGAGGATATTATGCCTCCGCTGAATAATTGTAGAGAGACAAAGGGACCTATGTCCATAGGTTTTTATATCTTTGATAGCACTCAAGATGTTTATGTCAATCTAGAGTCGTCGCAGCTCTCAGGAGTATCAGTCTCTACTGAGCTACTAGACAAACTGGCTCTTTATGAAGAGAGTGGGGTTAGTTTCGAATTGAAATGAACTATCTAGGCGAGTGATGTGTTGAATATAGTAGAAGAGAGAATATAAACAGTATAAATTTTATAGAGATAAGTATTATGGCTTTAACTTTTACAGATGCTAACTTCCAAGAGGAGGTAGCTAAAGGTGGTGCAATGGTGATTGACTTCTGGGCACCTTGGTGTGGTCCATGTCGTATGGTTTCACCTATTATTGATGAGCTTGCTGAGGAGTACGGTGATAAGGTACGTATCGGTAAGATGAATGTGGATGAGAATAACGACGTGGTAGCTCAGTTTGGAGTTCGCAATATCCCTACAATCCTTTTTGTTAAGGATGGCGAGGTAGTTGACCGTAAGGTAGGTGCCCAAAGCAAGGACTCTTTGAAGCAGTCTATTGAAAAGATCCTATAAGCGACCGGCTTTGTGACAAATAAAGGGGTGCATACAAGCGTATGCACCCCTTTTGATATCGTTGTGCGAATGGATGATATTTGGTAGTTACAAATAAATAGACTAGGTTTGTAAGTGGAAATAGTGAATTAGCTGGAGAGAGGATCAGCGAAGGGGTGCCACAACTGCTTTGTGAGCTGAGATTATACCCGTAGAACCTGATGTAGGTAATGCTACCGTAGGGAGTAAGAGAGTCTGTAGGGGCTCTCGTAGTTAACGAGTAACAGCCATAGAGTTGTGTACCTCATTTCGAGGAGACAACTCTATGGCTGTTACTTTATTTTTGTAAGATGAATATGAAGTATATACCAACGCTTACGATTGCTGGCTCCGATAGCTCGGGAGGGGCAGGCATTCAGGCTGACCTTAAGACGATGTCGGCACTCGGGTGCTATGCTATGTCGGTACTTACCGCGGTGACTGCCCAGAATACTCAAGGGGTATTGGGGGTACAACCGATATCGGAGGAGATGGTGTCTCTGCAACTTCAAGCAGTTTTGGAAGATATTCCACCCCTAGCCATGAAGACGGGGATGCTATTTGATACCTCTATTATTGAGGCGGTTGCTACTGCTCTTGAGCAAGTGGATATTCCGCTAGTGGTGGATCCCGTAATGGTTGCCACAAGTGGCGATCGTCTCCTGAGTGAGAAAGCGGAGGAGGTACTAAAGCAAAGGTTGCTCCCATTGTCAACGCTCATCACTCCAAATCTGATGGAAGCGGAGGTATTGTCTGGCGTGAAGATAAATTCCCAATCGGCTCTTTATGAGGCAGGGCAATATCTCCTGGCACTAGGTACTAAAGCTGTTTTGATCAAGGGTGGACATACTGCCGATACCGAAGCTACGGACTACCTATTTACCGATAAAGGTGTCAGTACCTTTAGTAAGGAGAGGATTGAAACGGTGAATACGCACGGTACTGGGTGTACACTTTCTGCCGCTATTACCGCCTATATTGCTCGTGGACTTTCACTCGAAAAGGCCATTGAGCAGGGCAAGGAGTATCTCTCCGAGGCACTTAGTTCTGGCAAGAGGGTTGCTATTGGCAAAGGCCATGGCCCAGTGGATCACTTTTTCCAACCTCAAAGAAGTATTAAGCAATGAAGGGTCTACAATTTATCACGGCCGAAACAGGGCATTACTCTTATGTAGAGGGAGCGTATCTAGCACTGCAAGGAGGGTGTCGCTGGATTCAGTTGCGAATGAAGGAGGCGAGCCGTGAGGAGCTGCTTTCCGTAGGAAGGGTGGTAAGAGGTCTATGTACTAGATTCTCTGCTACTTTTATTATCGATGACCATGTAGATCTGGTGCAGGAGTTAGGGGCAGATGGGGTGCACCTTGGTCTCAAAGATATGCCTATCGTAGAGGCACGTAGGATACTAGGTCCGAAGGCGATTATTGGGGGTACCGCTAATACTTTTGAGGACGTTTTACTCCATTATAAGAGTGGTGCCAATTATATCGGCTGTGGACCCTATCGCTTTACCACAACGAAGAAAAACCTTGCTCCCACACTAGGGCTAGGGGGGTATCAAAAGCTTTTCGAACAGATGAGAGAGGCAGATATCCATCTACCCGTCGTCGCTATCGGTGGCATAGAGAAGGAGGATATCCCTGCCCTAATGCAGGCGGGTGCCTCTGGTATTGCCATCAGTGGCACTATATTACAGGCCGATAACCCTGAAGAGATGACAGAGGAATTAATCAATATAATACAAGCTCAATGAAACAGAATCTAAAGATTACCTATCCCAACTCTAGTAAAATATATGTCCCTGGTGAGCTATTCCCAGAGATACGAGTAGGGATGAGAGAGGTAAAGCAGTTGCCCACAGTGGCGAAGGATGGTACGAAGCGTGAAAATCCAGCGGTTGTGCTCTATGATACCAGTGGGGCGTACAGTGATCCCGAAATAGCTATTGATCTAGAGAAGGGTCTGCCACGGCTTCGAGAGCAGTGGAGTATGAAGCGAGATAAGACGCAGCTCTATTACGCCAAGAATAATATCATCACTCCCGAGATGGAGTATGTGGCGATTCGGGAGAATATGAAGTGCCAAGAGGTAGGCATTGAGAGCCATATCACGCCCGAATTTGTTCGCTCTGAGGTGGCAAGTGGACGGGCGGTGATCCCCGCTAATCACAAGCACCCCGAGGCGGAACCAATGATTATTGGTACCAACTTTCTCGTTAAGATCAATGCCAATATCGGTAACTCTCCTATGGCTTCTGATATGGAGAAGGAGGTGGAGAAGGCAATATGGGCTTGTAAGTGGGGTGCCGATACCATTATGGACTTGTCTACCGGTAAGAATATCACAGAGACACGTGAATGGATCCTAAGGAATAGCCCAGTTCCCGTCGGCACGGTACCTATGTACCAAGCTTTTGAAAAGGTGAATGGAAAGGCGGAAGACCTCTCTTGGGAGGTGTTCAAGGAGACTTTGATAGAGCAGTGTGAGCAAGGAGTTGATTACTTCACCATCCACTGCGGTATCAGACTTAAGAATATCAATCTCGCCGATTCACGCCTTACAGGCATCGTAAGTCGTGGAGGTAGTATCATCTCTAAGTGGTGCAAAGTGCATCAAGAGGAGAGTTTCCTTTACAGTCACTTTGATGATATTTGCGATATCTGTCGCCAGTACGATGTGGCACTTTCCCTCGGTGACGGGTTGCGACCTGGTTCTACCTACGATGCCAATGATGCAGCACAATTTGCAGAGTTGGATACCATGGGCGAACTGGTAGAGAGAGCTTGGGCAAAGGATGTGCAGGTGTTTATCGAAGGTCCTGGTCACGTGCCTATGCACAAGATTGAGGCGAATATGACTCGGCAGATTGAAAAGTGCCACGGAGCGCCATTCTATACACTCGGCCCATTAGTCACCGACATTGCACCTGCTTACGACCATATTACCAGTGCTATTGGAGCAGCGATGATAGGTTGGTATGGCACCGCAATGCTCTGCTACGTTACCCCGATGGAGCACCTCGGTCTGCCCGATAAGGATGATGTTCGCACAGGTGTGGTCACCTATAAGATTGCTGCCCATGCGGCCGACCTCGCCAAGAGGCATCCTGCAGCTCCCATACGTGATAATGCACTGAGTCTTGCTCGCTATGAGTTTAGATGGAAGGATCAATTCAACCTTTCGCTAGACCCAGAGCGTGCCGAGGAGTATTATAGAAAGAGCAATCCTACGGACAAGAACTTCTGCACTATGTGCGGCCCAAATTTCTGTGCTATGAGGATCAGTCAAACACTTGATGAAGCGTGTAACCAAAATAAATAACAAACAAAAATGGAGAAACTAGTATCTCAAGGGATTATCACCCGTTATTTCGAGAAGTTAAATGATTGTTTGGACCTTGATGTTGCCATTGTTGGCGGAGGTCCATCTGGCATTGTCGCTGCTTACTATCTGGCAAAGGCCGGGCTTAAGGTAGCACAATTTGACCGCAAGCTCTCCCCTGGTGGTGGTATGTGGGGTGGGGCAATGATGTTCAATGAAATTGTGATCCAAGAGGAAGCCCTTGAGATCATTAAGGAGATGGGCATCAATTATGAGCCATACCAAGATAAACTCTATACCATGGACTCTGTAGAGAGCACTGCGGCACTTCTGTACAATGCAGTACATGCCGGTGCACGCATATTCAATTGCTATAGTGTGGAGGATGTGGTGTATAAGGAGAATAGAGTCAGTGGCGTTGTGGTTAATTGGACACCCGTACTGCGTGAAGGGATGCACGTTGACCCTCTCAATATTATGGCCAAGTATGTGATCGATGGCACTGGCCATGATAGCGAGATCTGTCGGGTAGTGGCTAAGAAGAACGGAGCTACTCTCAATACCAGCACTGGTGGTGTGGTAGGTGAGCAATCACTTGACGTGATAACTGGCGAGAAGATGGTAGTCGAAGGGACTAAAGAGATCTACCCAGGCCTCTATGTCTGCGGTATGGCCTCTTCTGCTGTTTATGGTACCCCACGTATGGGCCCTATCTTTGGAGGTATGCTGATGAGCGGTAAGAAAGTAGCCAATCTAATCATTGACCAATTGAAGTAATCACTCTTTTCTATGAGGTGTGCTAGCCCTTTGAGAATGTTGCACGAAGTGCCATTCTCGCACATTTGCTTCAAATGTGCTGAGACTTTGCACGAAGGATGAGATGCAAGGCGCTGAGGGTGAGGGTGCTGGGAGCGTACTCACGTACGTGACCGAGCCCGAATCCCGAAAGTAACGCAGCAGATCGCCTTCGTGCAACAGTCTCCATTTAGGTCTGGCACACCTCTTTTATTGACTATGAAAGTGATCCTTATTACCCCAGAAGTGCCCTGTGAAAGCGAGGTGGAGATCATCACGGAAGCCCTTGAAGTGGGACTTTATCGTTGTCATCTCAGAAGACCCCATTGGTCGATAGAGGAGACCAGAGCCTTTTTGGATTGTTTTTCTTCCGAAGACTTAGCTAAAATAGTATTGCATGATCACCATCAGCTCGCTAAGGAATATCCAGTGGCGGGGTTACACTTCAACCGACGCCATCCATTCACTCAACGACCAATTGGACTCTCTGCCTCCATCTCTTGCCACTCACTAGAGGAGGTGGAGCGGTACCACGAGCAGATGGACTATCTCTTTCTAAGTCCTATATTCAATAGTATCTCCAAGCCCAATTATCCTGCCCAATTCTCGCTTGATCAGTTACGTGCTTCCTCTATTATTGATGATAAGGTGATTGCCCTTGGAGGTATCGCACTAGATAGGTTGCCACTACTCCACGGCATCCCCTTCGGAGGTGTCGCCCTCCTTGGCGACTTCTGGAATCGCCTCCCATCTGCCAATCCCATTGACCACCTCAAAACCTATCTTACCTTGGAGTATTAGTACAAAAAAATAGGACCTCGTTAGAGATCCTATTAAAAGAGTTCTTAGTCAATGGATGTATCCAATTGATGTATTCTTGTAGCCCATAGGGGAATCGAACCCCTCTTTCCAGAATGAAAATCTGATGTCCTAGCCGATAGACGAATGGGCCAAACCTAAAAATATTTTGCTACTTATAGTTAGCCCTCAATCTTTACTCTACTGCGTTTAGACAGCTAGGGTATTAACATGCTGTGCAAGAGAGCTCTTGAGGTTCGCTGCTTTGTTCTTGTGAATTCTACCCTTTGATGCTAGACGATCAATAATCGAATTCAGCTCTGGCAACTTGCTCTGTGCCTCACTAGCATCGGTAAGTGCGCGGAAGTCACGAACAGCATTACGCATTGTCTTGCCGTAATAACGGTTTCTAACACGCCTAGTACTGCTTTGTCTTACTCTTTTAAGCGCAGACTTATGATTTGCCATATCTCTTAGTTACTTACTTCAAAATTATAAAACTTGTAGCCCATAGGAGAATCGAACTCCTCTTTCCAGAATGAGAATCTGGCGTCCTAGCCGATAGACGAATGGGCCAGCTAAAAGCAAAATCCGCTTTAGTCTCTACAAAGACACTTCGTTAACTTTGCGTTGGCAAAGATACCAATAATTTCTCAATCCACAAAACTATGGGCGAAATTACTGCCGAAATATCTTGTGTCGCTACTATTAACGGCGGATGCCTAGCTCCTTAATGATAGCACGATACCTCTCAATGTCCTTCTCCATTAGGTAGTCAAGTAAGCGACGACGCTTACCAACCAACATCTTGAGTGCACGGGAGGTGTTATGATCCTTTTTATTTGACTTCATGTGCTCAGTCAAATGCGAGATACGGTATGAGAACAATGCTATCTGGCTCTCAGCGGATCCAGTATCAGTGTTGGACTTCCCGTACTTCTCGAAGATCTCTTGCTTCTTTTCCGAATTCAAGTACATAACTCTACTCAATATATAATAGTTAAACACTTGCAACGCTCTAGCACTCGGCTAGGCCTTCGCTAAGGCAGTTGCGACTGCAAAGGTACCAAAAAATATAAATACTGGGAAATATTTCTCCTGTTTTGTCTGCAGCGTGGATTCTAGCCATGGTATGCACCTCTGCCAAAGCCACATTAATCGTCTTCGTAGCTACTGTGTGATTTGGTTTCGTACTTCCGGCTCAGTGAATGGATGAAGTCATTCATAGGGACAAGGATGATATTGACTGCCAAGATGGCAAGGGTGCCTAATAGTGTTTCGTAAAAGAAGCCACCCGCAGCTAGCGCACCTATAGCGGAGCTACACCATACGGTAGCCGCCGTAGTGAGTCCACGCACACTCACCCCTTCCTTAAAGATAATACCACCTCCAAGGAAGCCGATACCTGTGACTACTTGTCCGATAATTCGTGATACGTCGCCTCCTTTGGCATCTGTAATCATGATGGAGAGAAGCACATAGAGAGATGCACCGATGGTTACCAAGGTGATGGTTCGTAATCCCGCTGACTTGCTCCTCCATTCACGTTCAAAACCGATGATAAAGCCCGCACCGATGGCAGCTAATAGGCGCAATGCGAAGTCAAGTGTACTCATATATTGATTTGATTATAGTTTTCTAGTTATTGGATTTCACATTTCTGTAAATATAATAACTTATTGCCACATTCCGTAATAACTACGATTAGGCTACGGGTTTTATGCCTCAGAGAAGCCTATCGTAGGTCTCTTCTTTTCGCCTCATCCGATATTCTGGGTGATGAGGGTGACT
>NZ_KV820677.1:0-1626 GCF_001815465.1 Porphyromonas sp. HMSC077F02
GTTTACCTGCCTAATTTACGCATCAAGGTTACGGGTGCCTTTTGGATCTTCACTGCCTTGGGCCAGCTTGTCCGCTTGATACGCCTTGGTATTAGGTTTCTGTTCGTCAGGCCACGAATTCGCTATTGCTTCTTCTCTCCCAAGGGTCGCCCCTTGAAACTTGCAAGTCGCTATGGGGTTCGTTGGCAACTACGCCCCGAGTGGACTTCCACCACAGATGCATGACATGCCCGTCATACCCAAAAAAAGAGCTCTGAGGTTTTCCCCAGAGCTCTTTTTCAACAATAATAAATCACGCAGCGTCTTGTAAAACAAGACCGTAGCGTATTAATTCTTTTTTCGACACTATGGGCGAACTTATCACAGCTTTTTTAATAAGCTCTAAATCTTCTTCTTCGATTCTACCAAAGCTTTTGAAGTTTTTTTTAGAGACGAGATTCACAACATCAATCTTCTTAATCTCTCCGCAGTAAACATGACTATCGTAGGCCAAAAAATCATATTTACTTTTTTGCAATGGGTAGTGTAAACCCTTTAATTCTTGACTTAGTTTACTATTTATCTTTGAATTTATAAGTAAAAAACCTATTGCGCTTCCGTCTTCTGTTTTCCCCACTACTACAAAATATTTATAGCGTGATTCTTGATTTTCTTCTTTAGGTGTAACCCCTTCTTTCGGGGTTAATTCTGCAGCTAATATATCGCCTATATTTATTATCGAACTAAATTGTTGCTTGGATTCAGAAGAGAGAATATCCATAAATGATGCCATTTTAGTACAATCCCTTTAAAGCTTAATTTGCAAAACAAACCTCTATCTCTTTTATAAAGTCCATCATCTCTTCCGATGCACCGCCAGACTCAGCTATTAGGTGTGGATCCATCTCGGAATTTTGGTGCTTAGTATTAGCAACATTCCACGCCTTATCATGAGATTTCTCAGACACCTCGTCAAATGTAAGTCGAATATTTTCATTAATAGACTCATCCAACATTTTAATGTCTGATAAAGATAACTCTTCTCTATCTGCTAGTTCTTTAGCACTTATGACATAGTCAGCAGAAGGATCACTTATAACAATAGCATCGGAAATTGTTTTTAATGACATCAACTTCCCAGATAGCTCCTCTTTCCCTCTCGCAATTTTTACAGCATTGTATAAATTAGAAGGAACTGGACCATTTTGCATCGCACAAAATGTATCTTTAACGATTCTCCGACCGTATGTAGCATAATGCTTTCGATCGGCGAAGTAAATAATTTTGAATAAGTGAATAAAATCTATGCTTTTACATTTGTTGATGACATATAATGCTACTGCCTTAAGCTTTAGAATATCATCTTGCGTCATTGGTTGAATTAGTGCCATCTTAATCACCTTCTAATAATACATATGTATCTTGCTTATCCTTAAATAGGCTTACGCTACAAATATACGTAGAAATACCTTGTATACAATCAAAAAACGACCATAAACAATCGAAATTGTTATTAAACAATCAAAATTCTCATCAATAGAATCCCAATCCCGCATAAAAATAGAGCAGTCCTCAGTCCCACAAAAGGCGAGGAGGTGGCTCCTACACCACCTCCTCTGGAGAGAAAATCACTCATCTACATAGAAG